>JAGRKR010000023.1:0-12611 GCA_020442225.1 Hyphomicrobiaceae bacterium
TACATCTGGCCGATCAACGCCGACGAGCAGGGAACGCCGCGCCAGGTCCGGCGCGTCATCGACCTCATGCGCAAGCACAAAGTCCCCGTCATCTTCAGCGAGAGCACCATCTCCGACAAGCCGGCCCGCCAGATCGCCAAGGAGACCGGCGCGCGCTATGGCGGCGTGCTCTACGTGGACAGCCTGAGTGCGCCGGGCGGCCCGGTGCCGAGCTACCTCGAGCTGCTTTCGGTCACCGTCGACACCATCGCCAGGGGGTTCGGACGATGACGCTCATGCCGAAGCCTGTTGACCCCGCCAATGCGCGCGCAGCAGAAGGGCCTGTCGCCTCACTGGACGTCCAGGGCGTCACCGTCACCTACCCCAACGGCACCACCGCCCTCGCCGATGCCTCGTTCACCCTCGGACCAAGCAGCATCTGCGGCCTCGTCGGCATCAACGGCTCCGGCAAGTCCACACTCTTCAAGGCGATCATGGGGTTCGTCGCGCCGGGCGCGGGCAGCATCCGCATCGCCGGGCTCGACGCACGCGAGGCGCGCCGGCGCAATCTCGTCGCCTACGTGCCACAGGCCGAGGATGTCGACTGGAATTTCCCCGTGCTCGTCGAGGACGTGGTGATGATGGGGCGCTACGGGCACATGGGGTTCCTGCGCATCGCCGCCGCCGCCGATCGGCGCGCCGTCGACACCGCCCTCGAGCGCGTCGGCATGAGCGAGTATCGCAAGCGGCAGATCGGGGAACTGTCGGGAGGGCAGAGGAAGCGGGTCTTCCTGGCCCGCGCGCTTGCCCAGGACGGGCTGGTCATCCTGCTCGACGAGCCGTTTACCGGGGTCGACGTCAAGACCGAGACGGCCATCATCGACCTGATGAAGGACCTCAAGGGTGAGGGCCGCCTGATGCTGGTGTCCACGCACAACCTCGGCAGCGTGCCGGAGTTCTGCAACCAGGTCGTATTGATCCGGCGTACCGTGCTGGCGGCCGGATCGACCGAGAGCACGTTCACACAGGCCAATCTCGAGCGCGCCTTCGGCGGCGTGCTCCGCCATTTCCGCATCGCTGGCAGCGCGCTGCACGATGACGACGACCGTCGCGGCGTCACCGTTCTGACCGACGACGAGCGCCCGGTCGTCTTCTACGGCCATCGCAAGGCGTCCGACGCGCCGCTCGGCCACGGCGACAAGGAGCCGGGCAAATGAGCGAGCTGCTCGTGCCTTTCGCCTACGACTACATGGTCAAGGCCATGTGGGTGTCGGCGCTCGTGGGCGGCACGTGTGCGTTTCTCTCGGCCTTCCTCATGCTGCGCGGCTGGTCGCTGATCGGGGACGCTCTCGGCCATGCCATCGTGCCGGGCGTCGCCACCGCCTACCTGCTCAAGGTGCCCTATGCCCTCGGCGCCTTCCTCGCGGGCCTGCTGGCCGCGCTCGGCATGGCCTTCGTGCGCGCGCAGACGCGCCTGCGCGAGGACGCCATCATCGGCCTCGTCTTCACCTCGTTCTTCGCCGCCGGCCTGTTGATCGTCTCGATCAACCCGACTTCGGTCAACGTGCAGTCGATCGTGCTCGGCAACATCCTCGGCATCTCCGACGCCGACGCCGTGCAGGTGGTGATCATCAGTGCGGTCACGCTCACCGTCCTGCTCCTCAAGTGGAAGGACCTCATGGTGATGTTCTTCGACGAGGCGCACGCCCGCTCGGTCGGCATAAACGTCTTCTGGCTGAAGGTGCTGTTCTTCACGCTGCTGGCGGCGGCAACGGTCGCCGCGCTGCAGACAGTCGGCGCCTGCCTCGTCATCGCCATGGTGGTGACGCCCGGCGCCACGGCGTATCTCCTCACCGATCGCTTCGGCGTTCTGCTCGTCATCGCCGTCGCCATTGGCGCGACGACGAGCTTCTTCGGCGCCTACCTCAGCTACTTCCTCGACGGCGCTACCGGCGGCGTCATCGTCACCCTGCAGACGCTGCTGTTCCTGGCTGCCTTCTATCTCGCGCCCAAGCATGGCCGCCTCGCCGCCCGACGCCGCGCCGCCAGCGGGGCCGCAGCGCCATGAGCCTGATCAGCGATCTCATCGTCGCCCCGCTCAGCTACGGCTTCATGCAGCGCGCCCTCGTGGTGGCGATTCTGGTCGGCGCCGTCTCTGCGGTGCTGTCCTGCTATCTCGTCCTCAAGGGCTGGTCTCTGATGGGTGACGCCGTCTCCCACGCGGTCCTGCCCGGCATCGTGGTCGCGCACGTCGTCGGCCTGCCCCTCGCCGTCGGGGCCTTTGCCGCGGGGCTCGCCTGCGCCCTGCTCACCGGCTTTCTCAAGGAGAACAGCCGCGTGAAGGAGGACACGGTCATGGGTATCGTGTTCTCGGGGCTGTTCGGCTTCGGTCTCGTACTCTTCACCAAGGTCGAGACAGACCAGCACCTCAATCACATCCTGTTCGGCAACATGCTCGGCGTGACGCCGCGCGATCTCGTCGAGACGGCCATCGTGGCGGCCGTCGTGCTCGCGGTCGTCATCGCCAAGCGGCGCGACCTCATGCTCTACTGCTTCGACCCGATCCACGCCCAGGCCATCGGCCTGCCGGTGCGCCTCCTGCACTACGGTCTGCTGGTCCTGCTGGCGCTGGCCATCGTCGCATCGCTGAAGGCCGTCGGCATCATTCTGGTCGTGGCCATGCTGGTGGCACCGGGCGCCATCGCCTACCTGCTGACGAGCCGCTTCGAGCGCATGCTGGCGATCGCCGTGACGGTCGCCGTGGTGTCGAGCATCGTCGGAACACTCGTAAGCTTCCACATCGACGGCGCGACGGGGCCGTGCATCGTGCTGGTGCAGATGGCGGTGTTCGTGCTGGCGGTGCTGTTCGCTCCGCGGCACGGCCTGCTCAGGCGCCGAAAGGTGGCGAGCGCCGCCATGCCTGCCGATGCCGCTGGCAACTGAGGACCCCGCCCGCACTCCGCCGCCAGGCGTGCCAGCGCCGGCTGCGATGGTTCGCGAAAGCAAACCTGGCCTCTGCAATCCGGCACTAGCGTCCGGTCGAGGTCGCCTCGCACTTCTGGAAGACGAGCGTCCCCCGACCGGAATCGCTGAACTTGCCGTCGCGAATGAGCGTGGCGCCGTCCGAGCGTACCGACTGGATGCTGCGCATGCGGCCGCCTTCGATCTCCACGATGATGTCGAAGGTGTACTGGCCACCGCCGCGGCGGCTGTCGGTATAGGCGAGACGGTTCGGCCCGAGCAGGCGCGCCCGGAGCATCTCGAAGATGCCGTCGAGGGACTCGACCTGCATCCTCAGCTCCCGCGTCGGCCGATCGCCGTTGCTGGTGGCATAGATCTGATAGGGATTTTGCGGCGCGGGCGGCGCGGAGCAGTCGACCGCCCAGGCACCAACGAGCCCGAAGCGGATGACGGCCTCGCCGTCGGCGTCGGCCCTTGCCGACGGCGCACCCGCCATCAGCGCGCACACCAGCGCAACCGTCAGCCTCGCCCCTGATCTCAGCATGTCACTCCCCTCCCCTCACCGGCGGTATTGCACGAAGGGCGACTTCGTCGCCAGCTCGTCGTACAGCGCGCGCGCGCGATAATTGAACTCCTGCGTCGCCCAGTAGGTGCGCGTCGCCTGGCGCGCGTCGGCCTCACGGTAGACGGCCTCGATCAGGGCGCGTCCGGCGCCACGCCCGCGCCGCGTCGGATCGACGAACAGATCCTCGAGATAGCAGTAACAGGTCGGGGACCACGTCGAGCGGTGGAAGAGCACATGCGCGAGCCCATAGGGCCGGTCGTCGGCATCCACGGCGACGAGGCCGATGTGAACACCGTCCCCGCCCGCCATCAACCGTTGCCAGGTCAGCTCCATGACCTCCGGCGCCACGCTCGCCTTGTAGAAGGCGATGTAGCCCTCGAAGAGCGGCCGCCATGAAGCCTTGTCGCGCTCATCGAGGCGGCGGACGACAACAGTCATGATCCATCTCCTGCAAAAACGGGCGGCGGGACTGCCTCGGCGATTATAGCAGCACCAGCGTCGCGAGCCCGAGGAAGGCGAAGAAGCCGACGATGTCCGTCACCGTCGTGACGAACACGCCAGAGGACACGGCCGGATCGAAGCCGAAATGGTCGAGCGCCAGCGGAATGAGAATGCCGGACAGCGCAGCGGCGAAATGATTGAAGATCATGGCCGCGCCGATCACCAGCCCGAGCTTGCCGGTGCCGAACCAGACCAGCACGACGAGGCCGAGAATGACGGCGAACAGCAGGCCGTTGAGGAGGCCGACCGAAACCTCGCGCAGGATGATGCGCATGGCGTTGACCGAGCCGAGCTCGCGCGTCGCCAGCGCCCGCACGGCCACCGTCATGGTCTGCGTGCCGGCATTGCCGCCCATGGAGGCGACGATCGGCATGAGCACGGCGAGCGCCACCATCTGCTCGATCGAGGCGTCGAACAGCTTGATGACCTGCGAGGCGAGAATGGCAGTGCAGAGATTGACGACGAGCCAGAGGAAGCGGCTGCGCGTCGTGGCGAGCACGCTGTCGGCCAGCGACTCATCGCCGACGCCGCCGAGCAGCTTGATGTCCTCCTCCGCCTCCTCCTGGATCACCTCCACCATGTCGTCGACGGTGACGACGCCGACGAGGCGGCTGTTCTTGTCGACGACCGGCGCCGAATAGAGATCGTAGCGCTGAAACTGACGGGCGACCTCCTCCTGGTCCTCGGTGGCGAGAACCTTGTTGACGTCGCTCTCCATGATCTCCTCGATCCTGACCGGCCGCTTGGAGCGCAGCAGGCGATCGAGGGGCACGGTGCCGACGAGGTGGAACGAGGGATCGACGACGTAGATTTCCGAGAAATCGTCGGGCAGATCCTCCGTGTCACGCATGTAGTCGATGGTCCGCCCGACGGTCCAGAACGGCGGCACGGCGATGAAGTCCGCCTGCATGAGGCGGCCGGCGGATTCCTCGGGATACTCGAGGCCGCGCTCGAGTGCCGCGCGATCGCCCTCGGGGATCTGCGCCAGGATCTCGTCCTGGTCCTCCTGCTCGAGGCTCTCGAGCACGTAGACGGCATCGTCGGTGTCGAGCTCCTTGACGGCCTTGACCAGCTCCTGATTGGGCAGGGCCTCGACGAGTTGATCGCGGACCGTCCAGTCGAGCTCGGAGAGGACGGCCGGCTTGAAGTCGTCGCCGAGGGCGACGACCAGCGGCACCCGGCGCTCCGGCGCCAGCAGCGTCAGGAGATCGGCGAGATCGGCCTCCCGCAGTTCGCGGGTCAGTTCGCGAGCCAGCTCCGGCTGCCCGGCATCGAGCATGGCTTCGACGCGGTGCACGAAATCACCGCGGAGCATGCCCTCCTCGTCGTAGATCGGGTCGTCGCGTGTGGTGTCCATCATGGCGGAACCCGCTCCGTTCTCCGGCTTGCACAGTCGGCGCGCGCATGGGGCAGAAGCCGAGCCGGCAAGTCAAGACGCCCGCACCGCTCGCGACGGCGCAATCATTGGTCGCAGTTCACAGTCCAGCCGAATCGCAATAGGAAGGTCCGTTGATTGTGGCGTAGGCACCACAATGCACCCCCAATCGAGCCCTAATTGTCCGGTTTATACAATCCGTTAAGGCCTGCAGGCGCAGGTGGTGGGCCAACCAAACGCCCGGGAGCTCGTGTTCTGATGCTGAGGTTGCTGGCGCGCACGACATCGCTGATGATTGCTGCGGCGCTCTTCTCGACGGCCGCGAGCGCTCAGACGTTTCGCACATCCTGCCCCGGCAATCCCGGCGCTGTGGGCGTATCGCGCATCGTGCGCATCGACGCCACCGGCGGACCGCGCTTCGGACATCTCCAGTACCGCGACCACGATTTCCTGACGCGTGGCGAGGTGGTGTTGACGTTCGACGACGGCCCGGCGCCCGGCATCACCGACGTCATCCTGAAGGCGCTGGAGCGCCATTGCACGAAGGCGACGTTCTTCGTGGTCGGCCGCATGGCCATCTCGCACCCGCTGCTGCTCCAGGACGTCGCCCGCCGCGGCCATACCATCGGCACCCATACCTGGTCGCACAAATACCAGCTCCGCCGCACGAACATGCGCACCGCCGAGCACGAGATCGAGCTCGGCTTCAGCGCCGTGCAGGCCGCTCTCGGCAAGCCGATTGCGCCGTTCTTCCGCTATCCGTTCCTGAGCGACGGCCGCCGCTCGCTGGAGCACCTCGGCGCCCGGAACGTCGCCGTGTTCTCCATCGATATCGATTCCCTGGATTACCGCAGCCGCAACGCCGACGCGATCATCGCCAAGGTGATGGGCGAGCTCAAGCGCAAGGGCAAGGGCATCCTGCTCTTCCACGACATCCAGCCGGCAACAGCGCGGGCGATGCCGCGCCTGCTCGACGAGCTGCGTCGCGGCGGCTACCGCATCGTTCATATTCAGCCGACCAAGGCGGCGACCACGCTGGCCCGCCACGACAGCGAAGCCGTGCGCCTGCTCTCCAGGAAGCGCATCGCCCAGACCCGCAATCCGCTGGCACCGCGCAGCATGGTCTGGCCGATGGAGCCTCCTGCGCGCCGTGCCGGTGCGCCATTGCCGCCGACAGCGCCCGGCTCGCAGCAGCCGCGCGTGCCGGTGTCAGCGCCCCAGACCGCACCCGTACCGCCGGCGCCCATGGTCCAGCCGCCGGGGGAACCGCCGCGCGTGCGCCTCAGAGGACCGATCGTCGAGCGAAGCTGGAAGTCGCAGGTTCTGGGCGGCGACGGCAACTGACCGTCCCGCGACCGCGCTTCCCGCGACACACACCCCTCCAGGCTGCACGATCGAGATCACTCGAGCCTTGACGACTTGCATATCCTCTGAGACTTGAAGGGATGTCTCGACGAGGTCCAGTCGCCATGCGCACGTGCTTTGCCATCGCCGCAGCGCTGCTGTGCGTTGCAGCCGGCGCCCAGGGGGCCGCCGCGGCCGATTGCTCGGCGACCGGCGGAGGGCTCGGCGTCTCGCGGGTGGTCCGGATCGACGCATCCCGAGCGCCCGTCTATGGCTCCATCACCCGTCTGCCGCAGGCGGCGGCTTTTCTCCGCCCGCGCGAGGTCGTGCTGACCTTCGACGACGGACCGCACCCCACGATCACGCGCTCGGTGCTGGCGACCCTCGATGCCTTCTGTACGAAGGCGACCTTCTTCCCGGTCGGCCGCGTCGCCGTGCAATTCCCGAACCTCGTCGCGGAGACGGTGCGCCGTGGGCACACGGTCGGCTCACACACCTGGTCGCACCCGCTGAACGTCGGCTCTCTGACCTTCCCTCGCGCCACCGACGAGCTCGAGCGCGGCTTCACGGCCGTGGCCCTCGCCGCGCGTGTGCCGATCGCACCGTTCTTCCGCTTTCCCGGCCTCAACGATTCCCCGCTCCTGCTCGCCCATATGCAGTCGCGCGGCGTCGCCGTGTTCTCGGTCGATGTCGTCTCCGACGACAGCTTCACCGCCGACCCCGACGTACTCGTGCGCAACACCATCCGCCGCCTCGAGGCGCGCGGGCGCGGCATCCTGCTCTTTCACGACATCAAGTCGAGCACCGCCAGGGCGCTGCCGAAGATCCTCGCGGCGCTGAAGGCCAAGGGCTATCGCGTCGTGCACCTTGCGCCCGCCCGCAGCTTCCAGCCGCTGCCGTCCTATTGGCGGCCCATGGCGCGCGTGATGGCGCGCCGCGCCCCAGCGAGTGGCAAGGCGGGCGCGCTCGTCGCGGCCATGGCGCGGGTGCGCCCCGACAGCGGCGCGTCGACGGCGCTCGGACGAGACTCGGTCGGGGTATGGTCGACGGACGTGCGGCAAAGCGGACGTCGCCCCCCGCGCCGGCCGCGTCTCGCCGATGATCCATCTTGAATTAAGTGCAGACCTGATCCAGGCGCACGACTGACCCGAGTGCGGGCCTGATGCCGGTGCGATCACCGCGCTGGCACCGGCAGCCTGGCGCTGCCCGCTCCATCGGCCGATCGCCGGCCTGATCCGCCGGCTCGCCGATCACCCGCTCAACCTCGGCCTGGTGGCGAATTCGCCGTCTGCCACGCCGAGGTGCGATCATCGTCGCTGTCCGAATGGTGCGGTCGAGAGGACTCGAACCTCCACGGGTTGCCCCGCTAACCCCTCAAGCTAGTGCGTCTACCAATTCCGCCACGACCGCATTGCCAGACCAGACGACATCCATGTAACAAACTCGTCGGCCTGGAACAAGTGACCCTCGCGCATTCGGGGCGACGAGGGCCGCTCCACGTATCAGAGATACCAGGGGCGCGCAAGCAGCATTCAGCTCGCGGCTCGCGCGCGCCGATACGACCACCCCGAACAGGAGGGCCAGACGTTGCCCCCACCCGTGAGCTGGCTCGTGAGCACAGGTCCGATCGACTACGAGATGGCCGTCGCCGCCATGGAGCGCCGCGTCGCCGCAATTGCGGAAAAGCGCGCACGCGAGCTCGTCTGGCTGCTCGAGCATCCCCCGCTCTACACGGCCGGCACAAGTGCGCGCGCCGAGGATCTGGTCGATCCCGACCGCTTCCCCGTGCATCACAGCGGACGCGGCGGCCAGTACACCTACCATGGCCCCGGACAGCGCGTGGTCTACGCGATGCTCGACCTCGAGCGCCGCGGGCGCGATGTGCGCCGGTTCGTCGACGAGCTCGAGGGCTGGGTGATCGACACGCTGGCGAGCCTCGGCGTCAGCGGCGAGACGCGCCCTGGCAGGGTGGGTGTCTGGGTGCGCACGGGCGTCGGGTCCGGCGACGAAAAAAAGATCGCTGCCGTCGGCATTCGCCTGCGCCGGTGGGTCAGCTTCCATGGGCTGAGCCTCAACGTCTCGCCCGACCTCTCGCACTTCGACGGCATCGTGCCGTGCGGTCTCGCGCACTTCGGCGTGACCAGCCTGGCGGCGCTCGGCCGCACCAGCGACATGGCCGTGGTCGATGACGCGTTGCGGCGCGCGTTCGAGGCGCGCTTCGGCGCCCGCACCGAGACGGTGACGATGGACGAAGCCGGTGCGTTGTGAGCTGGCGCGCTATGAGGCGGTGGCTGCGGTCGCGCAGTACGACGAGACGCCGCGTGGCGCCGAGTCCGTTGCGGCATGCCGAGCGGCCAGGACGGCCCGCGTGCCGTCAGCGCCCCTTCTTCGGCGGCGGCCCCACATCCGGCACGGGCGGCGTGGCATCCTCGTAGTAGACCTCGCCACCCTCTATCGCGACCACGATGCCGCGCTCAAGCCGGAACGTCCACTCCGGGCGATCATCGATGCGCACGACGCAACCGCGCGGGCAAAGATCCTTGATCGTTTCCCCGGGCTTGATCGCCCGTTCGAGCTTGTCGCCTGTCCCGAGCACCACGATCCTGCGCTGCTCGCCATCCTTGTTGGTGATGGTGACGGCGCCCGCCGCCGTAGCGGTGAGTGCCGTCACTAAGATGGTCAGAAGCACGCTGCAACGCATCTTCATCACCCGATGGGTCGGCGCACGCAGCGCCGTTCGTGAAGCTACTTCTTCTTCGCAGCCGGCTTCTTCGCTGCGGGCTTCTTCGCGGCCGGCTTCTTCACGGCTGCGACCTTCTTCGCCGGGGCCTTCTTGGCGGGAGCCTTCTTGGCGACGGCCTTCGTCGTCTTGGCGGGAGCCTTCTTGGCCGGAGCCTTCTTGGCCACAACCTTCTTCTTGACGGCGGTCTTTGCCTTCATAGCCATAGCAGTAATCCTTCTTGAACTCACCCGAATCCTGTTCGAGCATCGCGAATCTGGTGAGTGCCATGCAGCTGCGCAAACGGAAATTTCCGGTGACCGCGATCGAAATTCTCGATAGATAGGATTCTCGGGGGACCCGCAGAGCGAGTGCTTCCATGGATATCGCGCAGGCCCGCACGTTCCTGACCGTCGCCGACACCGGCAGCTTCGTCGACGCGGCGCGGCGCATGAACATCACACAATCCACAGTGAGCGCGCGCATCAAGTCGCTCGAGGAACTGCTTGGCCGCGTGCTTTTCGAGCGTTCCAAGGCCGGCGCGGTGCTCACGCCCGCCGGTCATCAGTTCCAGCGACACGCGCTCGCGCTCATTCGCATCTGGCAGCAAGCGCAGGTCGAGGTCACGCTCGCCGACGAGCTGCGCGACCATCTTTCTATCGGCGCGGAACTCAGCTTGTGGGACGGCCTCGGCTTGCGTTGGTTGTCGTGGCTGCGGCGAACGGTCCCGGATCTTTCTCTGTCGGCGGTGGTCGCGGCGCCGCGCGTGCTGACCGAGCGGCTGCTGGAAGGCACGCTCGATCTCGCCATTCTCTACAGACCCGAGCCGCCGCCGGGGCTTGTCGTCGAGCATCTCTTCGAGGAAGAGCTCGTGCTCGTCAGCAGCGTCCGCTCGGGTGGGCGACGTCGCGCCGGCGAGTATGCCTTTGTCGACTGGGGGCCGGATTTCCGCGCCGATCACGCCGCGGCCTTGCCGAAAATGACCAACGCCAGCCTGAAGCTCGAGATCGGCTCGCTTGCGCTCGATTACTTGCTGGCCAATCCCGCCTCGGCATATCTGCCGATGCGGCTGGCCAAGCCTGCGCTCGCCAAGCGCCAGCTCCGGCTCGTCTCACGCGCGCGCAAGTTCCGCTATCCCGTCGCCATGGTGTTTCCCGAGGAACGCGACGAGGAAGCATTCGAACCGCTGCTTCAAGGTCTTCGCCGCGTCGCCGACCGGCTGCGCTAGAGCCTGCGCTCGCAGTATGAATGAGGCGCTGAGAACGCAGCGCGCGCGACGTGATCACTCAGACCAAAGTCTGTGGACTTGAGGACGCACGCACGCGACTGTGGAGCGCCTCGAACACCGGCGGGCGCGAGGCGCTGATCAATCAGAGCGTCGGCAGCACCTCGAAGCCCGCGATGTCCGGCGGCTCGGTCCGGGTCGTCTCGACGCCAGTGACGACGGCCGCGCGTGGTCCGCTGCCGCAGCGCGCCAGCATGGTCTCCACCTGCTCGGCCGGCCCCGAGAACAGGGCCTCGACGCTGCCGTCGCGGCGATTGCGCACCCACCCGTCGAGCCCGAGATCGGTGCCCATGCGCAAGGCCCACTGTCGATAGCCGACACCCTGCACGCGCCCCTTCACCCTCACCAGAACGGCGCGTCTGGCCGCTTCAGCCTCCATCACAGATGCTCCGCTTCCGTCGCCTCAATAGCCGAGCGCGTGACCGTCCTTGCGTGGGTCCGACGCACCGACGAGCCCGCCGTTCTGCCGGTCGAAGTAGACGATCTGACCACCGCCCCACGGCTCGTCGCGCCACTCGATTGTATGCCCCATGCGCTCGAGGGTCGCGGCAACGTCAGCCGGCACGGACTCCTCGAGCGACAGCCGGCCGTTCTCGAAGAAGATGCGCGGCAGATCCAGCGCCTCCTGCGGGTCCATGCCGTAGTCGAACATGTTCGTCACGACATAGACGTGGCCCATGGGCTGGAAGGCCGCCCCCATCACGCCGAAGGACATGAGCGGCTGGCCGTCCTTCATGGCCATGGCCGGCACGAGCGTGTGCATGGGTCGCTTGCGCGGCGCGATGCAGTTGGGATGCGCGGGATCGAGCACGAAGCCCTGCCCGCGGTTGTGCAGGGTGATGCCGCCCTTCTCTGTGACGATGCCGCTGCCGAACGCGGAGAACAGCGAGTTGATGAACGAGACGGCCATGCCGTCCGCATCGACTACCGTCAGGTAGACCGTGTCGGAGCCCGAGGGGCGCGGCACGGGACCGAGATCCGGCGTGCGGCGATCCCGGTCGATGCGCCGCACGATCTCGTCCGCGACACCGGCCGAGAGCATGTGCGCCACTGGCACCTCCGAAACCGCAGGGTCGGCGACGAACGTATCGCGCATGGCATAGGCGAGCCGGGCCACCTCCATCAGGACGTGGTAGCGCTCGGCGCTCATGGCCTTGTCCGACAGCCGGCCGAGCCGTGAGAGTACGTTCAACATCACGAGAGCGACGATGCCCTGGTTGTTCGGCGGCAGCTCGTAGATTTCCGCTCCACCATAGGGGACGGCGATGGGCGTGACGTAGCTCGCGGACTGGCTCGCGAAGTCGTCCATCGTGTGGAGGCCACCGAGCGCCTTCAGCGTGGCGACCATCTCGGCCGCGCGCTCGCCGGTGTAGAAGGCATCGCGCCCCTGTTCGGCAATGGCACGCAGCGTGCCGGCGAGCGCCGGGAAGCGCACGACCTGCCCGACCTGCGGGGCCTTGCCGTCGAGCAGAAGATGCCGGCGCGCGCCCTCGTGAATGGAGAGGTGCGCCACGTTCCGCGACCAGTCGAAGGCCACGCGCGGCGCCACCGCGAGGCCCTCCTCGGCCAGCTCGATGGCGCGGGACAGCACCGTATCGAAGCCGAGCGTGCCGTGGTCGGCGAGCAGCCGGGCCCAGCCGTCGATCGCGCCCGGCACCGTCACGGCATGCGGCGTCGTCCGCTCGACCGTGGTGATCCCCTGGCGCTGATACCAGGCGCTGTCGGCAGCGGCTGGCGCGCGTCCGGAGGCATTGAGCGCGATCGGCGCCTGGCCGGGTTTTGCGATGAGGGCGAAACAGTCGCCACCGATGCCGGTCATCTGCGGCTCGACGACGGCGAGCACGGCCGCTGCCGCGATGGTCGCGTCGACGGCATTGCCGCC
>JAGRKR010000023.1:12741-15711 GCA_020442225.1 Hyphomicrobiaceae bacterium
GCGGCGGCACGCGCCACCGCGACAGGTCGCCGGAACTGGATCATGGCGTTGTCCCGCGTCTCCGCGGCAAAGGCAACAGGATCGGCATGCCCGACGCCAAAGCAGGCCTGTCTGACGCCTCAACTCCGCCGGTCGCGGAGCTTGCCGAGAGCCGCGAACGGCCCGCGCGCCGCGGCCGCGTCGTCGCGCTCCGTGCTGGTGACGTCGAGCGCCGCACCCGGCGCCCTGGGGAAGGGATCGAGGCTCGCGGCCAGATGCTCGTAGACGAGTTGACCGATATCGACGCCATCCGGCCCGAGTTCCTCGGGCGCGTCGGGCCCGAGCGGATCGTCGGCAGCGTCGCCGCGCTCCTCCAGCGCGTCCGCCGGCCACAACTCCACCGCGAACTCTTCGCTGATCGCAGACGGCAGTGGCTCGAGCGTGATCACGCAGCGCTGCTGCACCTGCGCCTCGAGCGTGCCGGCGACCTCCAGACGACCACGTGGCAAGCGGCGGATGCGGTAGCGCGCCGCCAGCCGGTCGACCGAAACGAGCTCCAGCGCAGCGGCGACCGCAGCCCGCTCGTCCGCATCGGCCTCGCGCGTGAGATCGAGGCCGCGCTCCGGGATGGTCGGCTCGGGATGGAGCCAGCTCAGTGGTCCGGCTTGGTCCGGCGCGTCCGACGTCGACATCATGCCTCCCCTGCGCGGCCGCCGTTATCCGACGACGTGGGACCGGGCAGGCCGAGCCGCCCGGCGGCGATCTCCGACCAGTCCGTGTCCGCCAACTGTCTGTGAGCGGCCAGCATATAGCGTGCGAGCGCGCGATCATCGGACCCCGCCGGCGCCTCGCTCGACCAGACGTTTCGCGCCAGGGCCGCGGCGAGGCCGCGCTCGTCGCCCGCGGCCACGGCCTCGGCATAGGCCGTGAGCCGTCCATAGAAGCCGTCGGCCGCCTTGCGGATCTTCTTCGGCACTGTGAGGTCACCGACACCCAGCTCGCGCATGGACCCGTCCATGTCCGCGAAAAAGGTCTCGACCACGGCGCGCCCCAGCGGCTTCACCGCCTCGCCTTCGCTCTTCATGCGTTCGAGCACCAGGAACATGTGGGCAACCAGCATCTCGAACCGCCCTTCGAGCGTGTCCGGTACGCCGCAGTCCGTGTAAAGCGCGGGCATGCGGGCATGCGTCACGATGGAGCCATAAAGCTCGTGCGCAATCCGCTTCGTTTCGCGTCTCTCTTTAAACCAACGCAACATGCCTATGCGTCCGTCATCTCCAAATGGCGCGACGCGAGACGGCCGGGGGACAAGCGGCAGCCGGGCATTGCTTTGCGGCGAGGGGCGGGATAGTGCATAAGCAATGGTCTTATCAGACGATTCTCATCGGGGTTAGAGCAAAATGCTTCGACGGCTCCATCGCCTTTTGACGGTCGTCGGTTCCGTGGCGAACGCCGCCGGGGCGGGCCTGCGCATGCTGCTCCCCGCCATACTGTTGGCGGCCTCGGCTGTGGCGCTGGCCGGCTGCGCCAATCAGGTCAACAAGCACGGCCATCATTTCTCCGACACCGACATTCAACAAGTCCAGCCCGGCATGACCAAGGAGCAGGTGCGCGTCGCGCTCGGCACGCCCGACACCGTCTCCAGCACCGACGGCGCCACCTTCTACTACATCTCCAGCACCACCAAGGGTGCCATGTTCATGAGCCCGAAGGAGGTCGACCGGCGCGTCCTGGCGGTCTACTTCAACCCAGTCGGCACGGTCGATCGCGTCGCCCACTACGGGCTCAAGGACGGCAAGGTGTTCGACTTCATCAGCCGCACGACGCAGAGCCACGCGCGTGACGAGACGCTCGTCAAGCAGCTCTTCCGTAACCTCGGCAAAGGCTCCATTTTCAACCAGTAGGCACGGCTGGCGCGGCAGGAGCAACCGGCGCGCCAGCGTCCGTGCAGGCTTATGCCGGGGCACCGGTTCCGGCAGCGTCGCAGAGGTTCGCTATCATGCGATAGAGCCGCAGGGCCTCATGCCCACCCTGGGCCGCGAATGCTGCCACCACGCCGCCCGCAACCGGAGCCATGACCTGCAGGCCCTCCTTCTGCCACGCCGCGGCGTCGGCAGGAAATTCCGTCTGGCGGTGCGCATGGCACGCTCTCACGAGCGCGAAGGCCTGTGACGGGCAATCCGCCATCAGGCGCGGAATGCCGGGGAACGACGGGGTAAACACCGCAAACCCGCGTACCATCGCCCGGCCATCGCAGACCTTGAGCAGCTGCGCTCCGGGCGTCGCGCGAGACGTTGCCAGCGAGTCGCGCGGCAACGCGAACGCGGCCTCCAGCGCACTGTCCTCGCCGGGCGCGATCTCGCTCACGGTCTCAGCCGACGAGATCGGCAGCGCCTGGACCTGGCCCCACGTCAACCGCAGCGCGGCGCTCTCGTAGGTGATCGAGAACCCCTGGGCACGATACAGGGCGATGGCCGCAACGTTGTCCGCCTTGACGAAAAGTTCCATCGCCGTGAGGCCCTTGCGGAGGGCGTTCTGCCGCGCGTCCTCGAGGAGCGCGCGCCCAACGCCGAGCCGACGCGCCTGAGCGGCCACGGCGACGTTGTTGACGTTCATGCGGGCTCCGATCGGCCGGGCGAAACAATAGCCGACGACCTCGCCGTGTCGCACGGCGACACGCGTCAGCGGCATCGCCATGCCCAGGAACACGTCGCGGGTGAACGGCGGCTGGTCGATCCCGAGCTCTGCGAACAGACGCACATAGGCCGCGTAGTCGTCAGCCTCGGCCGTCCGGATGAACACTGTTTCCATTTGGCGCATGTGGGTGGCGCCGCGCCAGACGACAAGGGGCGCCCACTGGGCGCCCCTGCCTCGAACCTCTTGTGACTGCCCCGCTGCTCAGTGGGCCAGGATGGCCAGCAGCAGCAGCGCCACGATGTTGGTGATCTTGATCATCGGGTTGACGGCGGGACCAGCGGTATCCTTGTAGGG
>JAGRKR010000207.1 GCA_020442225.1 Hyphomicrobiaceae bacterium
GAGACCGACCGTCCACCGGTCGACACGGAGGGGCCATAAGCGGCTCTATGTGGCTACCGCATGATGCATTGCGAACATGATGCTTGAGTGGGATTTGCGAGACCGATTCGCACTATAGCCACGATCGCCCAATCAGCCCTTCGCGATATGCCCGCGATACTGCTCGACCATGGCATGGGCGATCGCCTCCGCGCCTTGGACGACCGCACTGGCTCCGCACTCCGTCAGATGCTTGGCCTCTGCATCCGAGTGGCCACGGGTGATGATGACCAGATTCGGGTTGGCGGCCCTCGCCTGCTTGACGATCTGCCCAGCCTCAAATACCTCGGGGATCGCCACGACGAGCGCCTTGGCCTCGATCAAGTTGGCGGCAGTCAGCACGGCCGGCGCAGATCCCATCTCGGCCGAAACGCCCTTGGCGCGAAGCGCTTCGACCACTTCGTGGCGCTCCTCGATAATGAACAGATCCATTCCGGTTCGCTGGATCTCCTTGGCAAAGAGGCTTCCGACGCGACCGTAGCCGACAATGACGACGCGGCCGGGAGGCCGCGCCATCTCCGGTTTGTTGGACGGAGCCGTCGTCACGACCGGGGGCGGCGGTTCCCCGGCAGCCGCTTTATCCAGTCTGGGCCTCAGGCGGTCGATTGCGAGAAACATCAGTGGATTGACGAGGATCGACAGCATGGCACCCGCGAGGATCAGGTCACGGCCGCTGTCCCTCAGTAGTCCGAGCGTGATGCCGAGTCCCGCAAGAATGAACGAGAACTCGCCGATCTGGGCGAGGCTCGCCGAGATGAGCAGGGCCGTACTCATCGTGTGACGGAAGGCGAGGACGATGGCGAGCGCCGCGATCGACTTGCCGAGCACGATGATGGCGACTGTTGCGACTACCGGCCATGTGTCCGTGACAAGGATGCCCGGATTGAAAAGCATCCCGACGGAAATGAAGAACAGCACCGCAAATGCGTCGCGCAGCGGCAGAGACTCTTCTGCCGCCCGCTGGCTGAGCTCGGATTCGGCTAGGATCATCCCGGCGAAGAAGGCGCCGAGCGCAAACGAGACCCCGAAGAGCTTTGCCGCGCCATAGGCGACGCCGAGCGCGATCGCCAGAACGCCGAGGCGGAAGAGCTCACGCGAGCCAGTGTGCGCGATGTAATGCAGGACCATTGGAATGAGGCGGCGGCCGATGACGAGCATGACCGCGACGAAGGCGGCCACCTTGCCGACCGTCAAGGCTGCCTGTCCGAGGATGTCCCATAGACCGCCGGTCGACTGCCCGGTGCCGTTCAGGAGAGGCGCCAACGCTGGCAGGAGAACCAGCGTGAGGACCATGATGATGTCCTCGACGATGAGCCAACCCACGGCGATGCGCCCGCTCTCAGTCTTGAGCATGCGCCGTTCCTGCAGCGCTCTCAGCAGAACGACCGTGCTCGCGACCGAAAGCGCAAGACCAAACACGATCCCCGAGCCGACCGACCAACCGAGGATAACCGCAAGCGCGAGCCCCAGGACGGTCGCAACACCGATCTGCGCGATGGCTCCTGGAATAGCGATGGTTCTGACCGACATCAGGTCTGCGAACGAGAAGTGCAGACCGACGCCGAACATCAGCAGGATGACGCCGATCTCTGCCAGCTCGAGCGCCAGCGCCTCATCGGCGACAAATCCCGGCGTATAGGGTCCCACGAGGATGCCGGCCAGCAGATAGCCGGCGATAGGGGACACCCTCATTCTCTGCGCCAGCGCCCCGAGGATGAAAGCGAGCGATAGACCGACGACGATCGTGGCGATGAGCGGTGTGTGATGTGGCATAAGTCGCGGATCGACTCCGTCGGATGAGAGGAAATCTGGCCTCGCCGGCTCGAACATGCTTCGGCACGTGCACCAAATTTACGACGCGCAGGCGACAGCTCGCAAGAAACCCTCGCCTCACCCGAATGGCCTAGCGCTGGGGACACGCGATCAGAGAGCTATGGCCGGAAGTTGGTGA
>JAGRKR010000208.1 GCA_020442225.1 Hyphomicrobiaceae bacterium
GAGCGGAAGCGGGCCAGCCCCTGCCGTCCGAGCAGCCCGTCATGGGGGAGGGTGGCGAGACGCTCGTCGAGGAAGCCGGAGGCGATCAGCACCTCCCAGGTCTCCGCCGGGATGAGCAGCATGTCGAAGTGCGTGCTCGCGTCGGGGGCCTGCAAGGCGGTGTCCGTCCCGTCGAGGGACGCGACGTCTCCGCGCGGCGCCCTGGGGGCGGCGACGATGCCGATCTCGTTGTCGTTCGAAGGAACCCGCATGACCGCGTTTTGACACGAGAAAGCGACACCGTGATGGCTCGAGCCCCGATCGCGTGCCGGGACGGCGCGCCGCGGCGTTGACGTGGCGGTGCGCCGGTGCTCTATCTGGGGCCGTCGCGGCGCCTTGCGGGCGCCGCCCGAGCGGAGAGGACGCATGTCCGTCACGTTGCGCTATTTCGCCTGGGTGCGGGAGAAGGCCGGCCGGTCGGAGGAGACTGTCGAGCTGCCGGACGGCGTGTCGACGGTCGCGGACCTGGTCGGCTGGCTGAAGACGCGCGGGCCGGAGTTCGAGGAGGCGTTCGCGCGCGCCGAGGTCATCCGCACCGCCATCGACCAGACCCATGCGCGTCCGACGTCGAGCGTGCGGGGAGCGCGCGAGATCGCCTTCTTCCCGCCGGTGACCGGAGGCTGACGCATGGCCGTCAGGGTTCAGCGCGAGGATTTCGACGTCGGCGCCGAGGTGCGCGCCATGACGGCCGGCCGCCACGAGATCGGCGCCGTCGTCACCTTCACGGGCACCGTACGCGGCAGCGGCAAGAGCGGCCCGATCACCGCCATGACGCTTGAGCATTATCCGGGCATGACGGAACGGGAGCTGGAGCGCGTGGAGGCGGAGGCCAAGGCGCGCTGGCCGCTCTCGGGGTCGCTCGTGGTGCATCGCTACGGCCGGCTGGAGCCCGGTGAGAACATCGTGCTGGTGGTGACGGCCTCCCCGCACCGCGAGGCGGCCTTCGCCGCGGCCGAGTTCCTGATGGACTACCTGAAGACCAGCGCGCCGTTCTGGAAGAGCGAGACCGGCGCGGAAGGCGCGGCACGCTGGGTGGACGCGGACGCCAAGGACGCGCAGCGGGCCGCTCGCTGGCGCGGGCCGGACGAGGCCGCCGAATAAGAGCCGATCGAGGAACGAACAAAGGAGACGTCCGTGAGCAAAGCACCATTTCGTGTCGGTTTCCTGCTGTTTCCGCGTCTGACGCAGCTTGACATGACCGGACCCTACGAGGTTCTGACGCGCATGAAGGGTGCGGAGGTGCACCTTCTCTGGAAGACGCGCGAGCCGGTGAAGGCCGACAGCGGCCTGGCCATGCTGCCGACCATGACGCTCGCCGAATGCCCGCAACTCGACCTCGTCTGCGTCCCGGGCGGGCCGGGCGTCATCGACCTGCTCGACGACGAGGAGGTGCTCGGCTTTCTGCGGCGTCAGGCGGCTGGCGTGCGTTTCGTGACCTCGGTCTGCACGGGCTCCCTGGTGCTCGGCGCTGCCGGCCTGCTCAAGGGCAAGCGGGCCACCTGCCATTGGATGTCGCGGCCGTTTCTGGCCTCGTTCGGCGCCATTCCGGTGGAGCAGCGTGTCGTCGTCGACGGCAACACCGTGACGGGCGGCGGTGTCACGGCCGGCATCGATTTCGCATTGCGCATCGTTGCCGAACTCGAGGGGCAGGCGGCGGCAGAGGCCATTCAGCTCTCCATCGAGTACGATCCGGACCCCCCGTTCAAAGCCGGCTCGCCGGCGGTGGCGCCCGCCGCTCTGGTTGAGCGCACGCAGGCCGCCTCGGCTGAGCGGCAGGCGGCGCGGGCGGCGCGGATCGAAGAGGTCGCGGCTCGGCTCAGGTAGATTGACGCACCGCTGTCGACGCGAGGGCGCGCAGTGGTATTGTCGTCGCAAGAGCAGTGTACGCCATTCGCGGCGGGGACGTGCGGCGCTGCTCCGCTGGCATGAAGCGAGGAGGCATCCCATGAGCGAGCCATTGCCGGTCGACGATCCGGAGGAGGAGCGGCGCAAGCGTGGCGGCTTCATTCGCACGGCGCGGCGCGCCAACACGCTCCGGCGCTGGTGGAATTGGCTCATGAGCCAGAGCGCCGGCAACGTCGTCACCACGGTTGGTGCCGCCACGGTCGTCGCCGGGACAGCCTCGTTCGTCGCGCACGATCATGTGCAGACGCAGCGCAACGCCGTCTGGCTCGCCAATTATCAGGCCACGGCCGTGCGCACGGTCGCCCGCGAGAAGCTCGGCGAGAAGGCCGTCGTCTATACGGTGACCGGCCGCGACAAGGCGGGTCGCTCGGCCACATTCGATCTCATCGTGCTGCGCAAGGACTATACCTGGGTCAAGGGCAGCACGAACCAGGTGATGCTGGCCGGGAAGGCGCTCTCGGGCGACGAGTTCAAGCAGGCGGTGCTCGAGAAGGAGCTCGGCGCGCGCATCGGCGAGCAGAAGGGGCTCATCGCCGTCGGCCTCGCCTCGGCGGAGGGTGAGCGGCAGGCCGAGGAGCGGCGCGCCGCCGATCGCGCCCGAAGGATCGCCGCATGGCTCGGCGAGGCCGTCAGCGGCGGCAAAGCGATCTGGACGCTCAATCTCGGCCAGTATCGCGAGGCCTGCCTCACCTGCGAGACGGAGGGGACGAGCTGGCAGCGACCCATCATCGTCATCGGCGTCAAGGCCTCCGACGAGGGTGTGAACCTCGGCGAGGCGCTGGACGACGCGCTCAAGCGTGCCAAGAACCTGCCGAAGCGGGCGAGCTACTCCCGATTCGACATGGCCAAGGTGCGCTGAGGCGTAACGGGAGGGCGTTCCCGCCCCCTGGGACGCCTTGACGGTTCCATCTGGCGCCGCGATGGGCTAGAGCATCGCCGTCGCCGGGCATGACTTGCCCGCTCTTCGGGCGCGGCCGGGCCGCCAGCAGGACTAAAGATCACCATGGGTTTCAAGTGCGGGATCGTCGGGCTGCCGAACGTCGGCAAGTCCACCCTCTTCAATGCGCTGACGCAGACGGCGGCCGCGGAGGCTGCCAACTACCCCTTCTGTACCATCGAGCCGAATGTCGGCGAGGTGGCGGTGCCCGATCCGCGTCTCGACCGCATCGCCGACATCGCCAAGTCCAAGGCGACCATCCCGACACGGCTGACCTTCGTCGACATCGCCGG
>JAGRKR010000209.1 GCA_020442225.1 Hyphomicrobiaceae bacterium
GGCCGTCTCGCCATAGTCGCGCGTGATGACCACCTCGACGTCGTCAGGCAGAAGCTGGCCGCGCAACTCCTTCAGGCGATGGCGAATGCGCTCGGCGATGACGACAGCGTTGGCGCCGGCCCGCTTGGCGATGGCGAGCGTCACCGCGGGGACGCGCTCGACCTCGCCAGATGCCGCCTTGCGATAATGCCAGACCTGTTGCTCGAGCGGCTTGGAGCCTACCACGATGCGCGCGACGTCGCGCACGTAGACGGGCCGCCCGTCGCGCGCCGTGATCAGCAGAAGGCCGATGTCCGGCACGCCGCTGAGCGTCTGGCCCGAGGCCACGGGCACGCTGGCGTTGCGCTCGCGCACGCGCCCCGCCAGGAACGAGCGGTTGGCCTCGCGGACCTTGGCGATGAGCTGCTGCAAAGTAATGCCGTAGAGCGAAAGCCGCTCGGGGTCCGGCTCGACCCGAATCTGGTCGGGCTTGCCGCCGACCATGTACGACAGGCCGACGTCCTCGAGCTTCGCAAGCTCGACCAGGAGGTTCTGCGCCAGGTGATAGAGCGCGTTCGACCGGTAGCGCGCCTGCGCCTCCCGCTTCGGCGCCAGCGTCAGCGTCATGATGGCGACGTCGTCGATGCCGCGCCCGACGATCAGTGGCTCCGGCACGCCGACGGGGATGCGATCCATGTTGGCGCGCACCTTCTCGTGGACGCGCAGGATCGCCTCGTCCGCCCGTGTGCCGACGAGGAAGCGCGCGGTCACGACGACGCGGTCATCCTCGGTCCGCGAGTAGACGTGCTCGACGCCGTTGATGGCCTTGATGATCGTTTCGAGCGGCTCGGTGACGAGGCGGACCGCATCCGGCGCCTTGAGACCGTCGACCCGCACGAAGATGTCGACCATCGGCACGGAGATCTGCGGTTCCTCCTCACGCGGCAACGCGGCGAGCGCCACCAGTCCGAGGGCGAGGGAGGCGATGAGAAACAGCGGCGTCAACGGCGAGTTGATGAAGGCGCGCGTCAGGTTCCCCGACAGTCCAAGGCTCATCGGAGCGCCTCCTCGGCCGGCGGGGCGACGAGCACGTCACCGGGCTTGAGACCCGCGAGCACTTCCACCTCGCCGGCGCTTGGCGCCAACGCGCCGTTGCGCCCGAGTTGCACGACCACGTCGATTGGTTGCCCGCCCTTTGTCTGCAGCCGCACGAAGTCGAGCCCGAACCTCTGAAAGGTAAAGGCGGCCGGCACCACGATGGCCTGCCGCTTGCCCGCCGAGACCCAAGCCAGGACGCGCTCGCCGACAAAGAAGTCGCCGATCCTCTCGACCTCGGCGTCGGCAACTACGCGGCCGCCCTGCAGCTCCGGATAGACCTTGACGATGCGGCCGCCGCCGACCGGTTTCTGGTCGGGGCCGAGGCCGCGGCCGCCGATGCGGACGGGATCGCCTTTGCGGATGAAGCGGGCATGGCGCTCGGCGAGCTCGAGGCGCAGCATGTACTGGTTGGCCGCGATCGCGGCGATCTGCTCGCCGGGCAGGACGACGCTGCCCTCGGTGACCGGCACCTTCAGGACGCGCCCTGCCGCGGGGGCCAGCACCTGCCCCTCCTCGAGTTGACGCTGCACGACGGCGCGCTCGGCCAGAGCCGCCTTGTGATCGTTGCGCGCGACCACGAAATTGTTGGTGAGCTGGTCGATGCGCGCCTGCGCCACGACGCCTCGCTTCTTGAGCTCCTCGGCGCGTTCAAGCTCGCGCTTCGCCGTGGTCATGCGCGATACCGCCGCCACGATCTGCGCGTCGATGGCCCGGATTCTCAGCGCGAGTTTCTGATCGGCGATCGTCGCGAGCACCTGGCCGGCCTTCACGTGATCACCGATCGCCACCTTGAGCTCGGCCACCGTACCGGCAATGCGGACACGGGCATCGATGCGGTCCTTGGCCTGGACCGTGGCGATGACGGCCTTGAGGTCGTCGATCTCGCGGCTGACGACGGTGAATGACGCGGCTGGCTTGGCTTCCTGCGCGGCGACCTCGACGGCGTGGAACGGCGCCAGCAGCCCGAACGCGGCAAGTGCCATCGCACCGGCGCGCAACAGTCTGATGTGAACCTCAAGCATGTGCGTGTTTACCTTTCCAGCTCGGTCATCTGCGGCGGACTTTGTTGAGCCTTACACTGCCTCGCCGCCGTTGGTCTGTGCTGTCAGATACGTAAAGCGTTGCGCGTCCCCTTGATCTGGCGCAACTCTGGCGGGGCCGCACTGGCGTAGCGATACCTTGATGTGACGCAGGTGCTGCACTTTATGCAGGCTCTCTCCTTGGAGACAGAGGTCATTTCTGGAGGACATGCCGCAATGTACAAGAACATTCTGATCGCGACCGACGGCTCGGAGCTGTCACATAAGGCCATTCGCCATGGCATCGACCTGGCCAAGGTGCTGGGAGCCCGGGTCACCGCCTTCACCGCGACGACGCCGTGGCATTCCCTCGCCGTCGGCGAGGTCGCTGTCATGCTCGACCCCGACGACTACGCCAAGCGCGCGGCTGCCAACGCCGCGTCCTACCTTGCTGCCGTGAAAGCGGAGGCGGACAAGCTCGGCATCGCCTGCGACACCGTGCATCGCGAGGACGAGCACCCCTATCAGGCGATCATCGACACGGCCAAGCAGAAGGGCTGCGATCTCATCGTCATGGCCTCGCACGGTCGCCGCGGGCTCTCGGGCCTCGTGCTCGGCAGCGAGACGGTGAAGCTGCTCACGCACAGCGCCATCCCGGTGCTCGTCTACCGCTGAGAGCTCTCGTCATTCGGCCGGCCGCTCAGGCTCACCCGTCGGGGCGCATGATTTCGCTTGCGCCCCGGGGACGACGTCTGCACCCTCGGCAGCGGCGCACTGCGCCTGCAGCATGGAGGGTACGGCATGACCGAGAAGACGACGCACATCGGGTTGCTGCTCTTCCCGAATCTGACGCAGCTCGATCTCACGGGGCCCTTCGAGGCGTTCGCCCGCATTCCCGGCGCCAAAGTGCATCTCGTCTGGAAGCGGCGCGAGGCCGTCACCAGTGATGTCGGGCTGCCGATCATGGCCACCGCGACCCTCGAGGACTGTCCCAAGCTGGACGTCATCTGCGTGCCGGGCGGCCCTGGCATGAACGATCTCCTTCTCGACGACGAGGTGCTCGCATTCGTCAGGCGCCAGGGCGAGACGGCCCGCTACGTAACCTCGGTCTGCACGGGCGCGCTGGTTCTCGGCGCGGCGGGCCTGCTCAAGGGCTACAGGGCGGCAACGCATTGGGCGTCGATGGACTTCCTGGCTGCCTTCGGCGCCACGCCGGTCAAGACGCGCGTGTGCGTCGATCGCAATCGCATCACGGGCGGTGGTGTGACGGCGGGCATCGATTTCGGTCTGCTCATCGCCAGCCTGATCGCCGATCGCCAGACGGCGGAGCGCATCCAGCTCTATATGGAGTATAACCCCGATCCACCCTTCACCGCGGGCTCCCCGGACACGGCGCCGCCGGCGGTGGTCGCCGGCTTCCGCGAGTTCATGGGTCCCTACCTGGAGCGCCGCGCCACGCTCGTGCGCCAGGCGGCCGAGCGGCTGGCCGGCCGGACCGACTGAGCGCGGACCAGTTGGCCTCGCTCGTGCCTGGAGAACGGATGCGATCAGATCCAACACGCACCGCGGCGCCGAGGCGCCAGTACGACGTCGCCGAGCTCGCCCGCGGCATCACCGAGGGCAGCCGGGCGCTGCTGGCGCGCGCCATCACGCTCGTCGAGAGCACACGCCTGGACGATCAGCGCCAGGCCCAGGCGTTGCTGCAAGCCCTTTTGCCGGCAACGGGCCGCGCCCATCGCCTCGGCATCACCGGCGTTCCCGGCGTCGGCAAGTCGACCCTCATCGACCAGCTCGGCATGAACCTCATCGAGGCCGGCCATCGCGTGGCCGTGCTCGCCGTCGATCCGACCTCGAGCCGGACCGGCGGCTCCGTCCTCGGCGACAAGACGCGCATGGCGCGTCTCGCACAGTCCGCGTCCGCCTTCATCCGTCCCTCGCCGACCTCGGGCACACTCGGCGGCGTCACGCGCAAGACTCGCGAGACGATGGCCCTGCTGGAGGCCGCCGGTTTCGACATCGTCATCGTCGAGACCGTCGGCGTCGGACAGTCCGAGGTCGCGGTCGCAGAAATGGTCGACTTCTTCCTCGTTCTGCTGCTGGCGGGCGGCGGTGACGACCTCCAGGGCATCAAGAAGGGCATC
>JAGRKR010000210.1 GCA_020442225.1 Hyphomicrobiaceae bacterium
AGATCCAGTCCGGCTCCTATCTCGGCGAGGATGACATCCAGCGCTTCGACGATCGCTATGGCCGGCAGAACGAGACCTGAGAGCATGTCCTCGCACATGGCCGACATCACGCCGGCTCCGCAATCGTCCGGCGTGCGCACCGGGGAGCATGACGGCGGCGCTCCGACGCGCGGCCGCGAGGGACCGCATATCCTGTTCCTGGCGCAACTGCCGCCGCCCGTGCATGGCGTGACTGTCGTCTCCGGGAAGGTTTTCGACAAACTGCGGTCTCTGCCCGGAGCGCAGGTCGAGCACATCTGGCTCGGCAGCGCGGATCGCCTCGAGGACATCGGCCGGCGCACGCCGGGAAAGCTCGTCGCTTTCGCGAAGCTGCTGGCGGGCCTGCTGCGGCGACGGCTCGCGGGCCGGCGCGCCGATATCGCCTATCTCACGCTTGCGCCCTGGACGCATGCCGCGATGCGCGATGCGCTCGTCGCCGCGGCGGCGAAAGGCGCGGCGCGGCGCGTGCTGGTCCATTTGCACGGTGAAGGTCTGGACCGGCTTCTTGCTGGCGCGTCACCGGCCGACCGGCTCAAGCGACGCCTCCTGCGCGGCGTCGAACTCGTCGTCATCACGGAAAAGGCGAAGCGGCTGGCGGAGGCCAGCGGCCTCTTCGGCGCTGTGCACGAGATGGCCAATGCCACGACCGATCCTGGACCCGTCCAGCGCGGCGCCGCTTCGCGCCCCGTTTGCGGCTTCCTCGGTAATCTCGACCGGCGCAAGGGCGTGTTGCGCTTCATCGACATGCTCTCCGTCCTGCATGCGGGCGGCGCGACCCTTACGGGCCGCGTGGCTGGCGGCGACACCCCGGACCTGACCTCCGACCGCCTGCGTAGCGACGCTGCCAAGCGCGGACTGGCGGGCTCTGTCGAGGTTCTCGGCCCGCTCTACGGCCCCGACAAGGACCGCTTCCTGGCCGGGCTCGACATCTTCGTCTACCTGTCCCGCCACGACCACGCGCCGCTGGTGCTGATCGAGGCCATGTCGCATGGCGCCGTGCCCATCGTGCTCGACACCGGCGGCATCGCCCAGATCCTCGGGCCGGCGCTTGCCGCCAACGTCCTGCCCGACAGTCTCGACGATCGCAGCGCGGCGGCAGCGGCGGCAGCACTCGTGGCGCGCTATGCCGCCAACCCGTCCCTGCTTCATCACGACAGGGAAAGAGCGCGCGCGCGCTATCTGGCCGCCTACGGGGAGGATGTCTTCCGCACGCGCGTCGCGGCGATCGTGGCGGGCGCCGGCTCGGACGCGGACCCGCGCTCATGTTGAAGCGACCGGATACAGTCCAACACGCGCTCCCGGCGCTCGGCCTCACGCTCGAGCTGCATGACCGGCCCGACGCCATCGAGAGCGAGTGGCGCCAGCTCGAAGGCGACGGAACAGCCTCGCTCTATCAGTCCTTCGCCTGGCTCGACGTCTGGTGCCGCGCCGCCGCCGCGCTCGCCGGAGAGCGTCCGGTGATAGCGCTCCTGCGCGAGCCGTGCGGCGCACCGGCGCTCATTCTTCCCTTGGCCCTGACGACGTGGCACAGCACCGCCGTGCTGTCCTGGCTCGGCCAGAGCAATGCCGCCTACAACATGGGGCTCTACCGACACGACATCCGGTCCGCGCTCACACCGGCGATGCTGCGCGCGCTCCTGGTCGAGATCGGCCGGCGCGTCCCCGAAGCGGCGGCAGTGCATCTACTGGCTCAGCCACTGAGCTGGGACGGCATCGAGAACGCCATGGCCCAGGTGGCGGCGGTGCCGAGCGCCAGCGTCGCCTACGAGTTGGAGCTGGGCCGTGATTTCGACGCCTGGCTGCGCCAGGTCATGCCGAAATCCGGGCGCCGCAATCTGCTGCGGCTCGAGCGCAGGCTGGCCGAGCAGGGCGCCGTCGCGATGCGGCTTGCCCAAGGTCTCGATGAGCACCGGCGGGTGCTCGACGTCTTCCTGTCGCAGAAGGCCGTCCAGCTCGAAGCGGCCGGGCTCGACAACGTCTTCGCGACACCGGCGGTCGCCGCGTTTCTCGATGCGGCATTCGCCGATCCCGAGCTCGGCGCGCTGTTGCAGCCGGCCATGCTCGAGGTCGGCCAGGACGTGGTCGCAACCTCGATCGGCGCGCGCCACGGCCGCCGCTTCTACATGCTCATGATCTCCATGACGGCCGCTGCCGCGCGACGGCACGGACCGGGGCGGATCCTCATGCTGCGCCACATCGAGGCGCTCTGCAGCATGGCCATCGACTGGCTCGACTTCGGCCCTGGCGGCGGTCGCCACAAGAGCGACTGGCACAGCAGTTCATTGGCGATGAGTGAGACGCTGCTGGCGCTGACGCCGCGTGGCATTCCGGCGACGATGCTGCGTCGCGCACACTCACGTGCCAATACGGCCGTGCGTCGTTCGCCGGGACTTATTGCCCTTGCCAGGTGGCTGCAGGGAAAGAACCCGTTCGGCCGCCGGAACCGCACCGCGTCGCCCGACTGACGGCTCCCTCGATTTTCCCAGCGCCAGCCTGGCGAACCCGGCGCGCAAGGCCGGCACCACGCCCGAAGCCTGCACATCGAGCGCCCATAGTGTCTGGCGGTCCCCGTCGATGGCGACGCGCGGCAGCGAGAAGAGGCAGTCGCCGTGCCGTTCGTAAATCGGCGAGTTCGTCGTCGTCACAGCCGAGCGGAAGCCGGCCCGCCGGGCGGCCTCGTGCTCACGCTTGCCGACCGAGCGGCTGTCGCCATACGGGTAGGCGAGATGACGGCATGGCAGGCCGAGCTGGCGCTCGATCTCCAGCCGCGCGTGCAGCAGCTCGGCATCGAGCGCCGCATCGGACAGCTTCGTGAGCTGCGGATGACTGATCGTGTGAGCGCCGATCGTAGCAAGCTTGTCTCTGGAGAGCTGCCGCAGCTCGTCCCAGCTCATGATCTCGGCGCGGCACAGGTCCGCGAGATCGACGCCGTAACGCGCTGCCAGATCGCGCACGACCATGCGCTGGCTCGTCTCGCTCATGGTGTTGAGGCGCTTGTTGATCTGTACGAACAGACGCAGCTTCTGGGAGCCAGTCACTGTCTCGACGACGTCGGGCAGCCCGCTGACGCCCGGCTCGATCTCGTCATTGGCAGCGATGACGTCCTCGAGCACCCGCCACCACAGCTCACCACCACCCGACGGCCATGACGACGGCACGTAGATCGTGAAGGGCGCATCGAGGGCGCGAAAAACGCCATAAGCGTGCTCGAGGTTGTCGCGGTAGCCGTCGTCGAGGGTCAGGACGGCGAACTTGCGGCGACTGCCGCCGCGCAGCCTCTCGATCGCCTCGTCGAGGGATACGATGTCGAAGCCGGACTGGCGGATATGGCCGATCGTCGTCGCCAGGAAGTCCGGCGTGATCGACAAGTGCGCATTGGGTGCGAAGGCGGTCCGGACCGCGGGTGCGGGCTGCACGCGGTGGAGCATCAGGATGATCCCGCGTCCGCCCCAGCGGCGCGCCAGAACCTTGTGGATGCCGAGCATGTGGATGCCGTGCATCGCGTGAGTGACCGTCGATCGGAGCAGCCTGTTCATGCGGCACCGCCTTTGGTCGCGGCTTCCAGGGCCGCCCGGAAAGCGGTGACGGCCCGGTCCTCGCTGAATGCATCCTTGGCGCGCAGGCCATTGGCCTGCATCGCCGACCACCTCTCACGCGAGGCGAGCACGTCGAGCACGGCATCGGTCCATGCCTCGACCTCGAGCGGACGTACGACGCCAACCTCGTAGCGCTCGACAAGCTCGGCGGACGACACCGCATGAGGCGAACCGATCACCGGCGTGCCGCACAGGATGGCCTCGTTCGCCACGAGCCCCCAGGCATCGCCGCGCGTCGGAAAGAGCAGCAGCTTGGCCGAAGAGTAGGCTTCCGACAGGTCATCCTGCTGCAGGTACCCGTCGAACTGCGCCTCTATTCCAGCCGCGGCGAGCCTCGCCTCGAGCTCACCCTTGAGCGGACCTTCCCCGACCACACGAACGCGCAGTGCACGTCCACGCGCCTTGCAGGCACAGACGACGTCGCCGAAGAGCCGCGCGCCCTTGGTCGCGTCATCGATCAGCCCGCAGAACATGACGTCGAACTGGCGCTCCTCGAACGGCCTCGAGTGCGCAGGGGCCTCCCAGGCCGGCACGATCGGCACGACGAACCCGCGCTTGGGATCGAGACCGTAGATCCCAAGCAGCCTGATGCTGTCCTCGCTGGCGCCCAAGCCGATACTGGCGCGCGGGATCAGCAGGCGGCGCATCCAGCGATGCGGGCGGGAACGCTGTCCCGGATCGGTCGCAACCGAGCCGTCGGTCATAATGCCGAGCGGAATGCCGCGAGCCAGGGCGTAGAGCCCGGCGACGACCATCGTCGGGGAGAAGCCGCCGACGATGACCAGCCCCGGCCGCCGCCGCCAGAGCTCACCTATGATGCCGGGATTAACGTAGATCTGGCGCACGTAGTTGAGGTGCAGCCTGAGGCCCGCCAGCATCTTCAACGTGTAGTGCTTGGCTGCCGGAATGCGCCATTGCCGGTGGGGGCCAGCGCTGTCGCAGGCGAGAACCTGCAGGTTCACGGCCGCGCGCCTGGCAACCGCGTTGTACAACCGATCGGTGTAGGGCGCGATGGCGCCCGTCACGATCACAACCGACATCGACTGGCTCTCCTTGCCGGCTTCGGCATTGAGACCCGGCGTCGGGTTGGATTGCAAATCGGGTGCCATTCGGGCCTCACCGGCAGGGCTTCCTGTCGGGCGCAAAGCGCTCCGACGGCTTACATGCAAATGTCGCACCGACTTGGGCGCTCAGCGCCTGCCATCGCTCGAACGGCAGGCCATCCAGGGTTGGGTCTGCACCCAAGCGCGCGAGGATCGCGCGCACGCGCTGCGTCGAGGACGCCTCTAGCAGCCGTCGCACGTCCTGTGAACCAAGCCGCTGCTCGAGTTGTTGAACGGTGAAGCTGCGCAGGTCGGAGATCCGCTGGCGCCGCGCGTCGACCTCGGCCAGCAGGTGCAGCGGCTGACCGGCGAGGAAGAGATTGCCGCTGACCACGTTGCCCCTGGCGTGCGCCGGCTCCTCCTCGAGCAAACGCGGCAGATCGGGATAGCGCCGCCGCCAGACCTCGGAGCGGTACGGCACGGCCTCCAGCCGCCGCCTCAGCTCGCTTTGCGGCGAAGTGATCGAGCGCGCCGCCCACGTCAAGCCCCGGCCGTCGATGTGCACACCAGGAGCCGAGGCGACAAAAACGTTGTCGGAGATCCGATTGTCCCGTCCACCGCCGATGAACACCGGCTGATCCACACGCAGGAAGAGGTTGCCGCGCACCTCCGTGCCGCTCGCCATGTCGTCGAGGTAAATGCCCTTGACCTCGGCGCCCGGTCTCGGCTTCACGTCGCGCAGGAAATTGAAGAGCAGCCGCGTTCCGCGCGCTGCCCAGTCCCGGCCCGAGTAGATGGCTCCGGTGTCCGTTCCGTCCTTCACGACGCGCGCGAAGGAGTTGTAGGCGATCAGATGATCGTTGCCTTGGAAGCGCAACGCCACGTGCCAGCCGTCGCGAACGACATTGTCGGTCACGATCTGTCCGACGCCGTCCAGCCGCACGGCCGGCTTCTCGGTGCGACCGAGCCGGTCGAAGTGCTGGATGTCCGTGCCGGTGACGAACAGGCCCGCCGGCAACAGGCGCCGGCGGTCGCCGCCGGAGAGCCAGATGCCGCCTTCGCCGGTCTGGCGGACGGTGCTGTCCTTGATGCCGCTGGCCAGCGAGGACTCGACGACGACGCCACGCCCGCCCGTCCAGTGCACGAGGCAATTGGCGATGACGACATCGCTGGCGTCCTTGATGCGGATGGCGTCGCCACGCACCCGCTCGACCGTCAGCCGCTCGATGCGAACATGACGCGCTCCCTCGATGACGAAGGCGCTGGCGGCAACCGAGATCTCCAATGGCCCGTCAGCCCCGGGCCGGGACCAGACCGCCAGCAGTCCGGTGCGGTGATCAAGATACCATTCGCCCGGCCGATCGAGCTCCGCCAGCGCGTGATAGACGTAGTAGCGCGCGCCCTGCACAAAACCGTAGCGTGCACCGGTGGCGGTCGTCAGACGTCCGCCGGCGTCGACCTGCGCCACCCTCTGCGTCTCGAACGACCAGCCCCAGCGCCAATAGCCGGCGACCCACAGATCCGGCTCGCCTTGCCAGGCGACGGCGCGCGCCGGCGGGATGCGCAGGCGAAGCGGCAGCCCGGCGGCCTCGGATGGCGTCCCATCAGCCGCCGCCCAGTCCGCGTTCGGCCAGCGCGCCGGCACGAGCGGGCCGCTCCGGTCGAACACTTCGAGCGGGATCGGATCGGCCGGAACGGCGTGAAAACGCTCGCGATCGATATGATCGGGGCGCGGCAAGCCGGCCGGCAGCGCGAAGAAGCGCACGTTCGCCCGCGCGCTCGCCGTCATGC
>JAGRKR010000211.1 GCA_020442225.1 Hyphomicrobiaceae bacterium
GTCGTCTGCTGGAGCATGATCTCCGACAGCCAGACGCGGTAGGGGTCGGACGCCTCGCCCGGATGCGCACGCCATGGCAGCTCGCGGCGCTCGCGATCGTACCAGTCGAGCAGACACGAGGCCAACCCCTCGTTCTCGCTCGCATTTTCCCGTGGAATTCTCGCAACAGCCGTCACGTGATCCACCCTGCTTTCCGCGAATCGTCCACTGTATGCTAGCCGGAAATTACGCACCTGCAGCACGGCCGTCTGCCGGGAGTGAGACTTGTCACCATCAAACAGGCGTTCAGCAGGCACATTCCGCGCTTTCGGCAGCTACGTGCCGAAGGTGACGGCGAAGTGCTTCGAGCGCCACGGCTTCCATCTGGTGGAGATCATTCTCAACTGGCCGGCGATCGTCGGTCGCTCGCTCGCGCGCCATACGGTTCCCTATCGCCTGCGCTGGCCACGCCGGGCCGAGGTCGCGGAGGACGCGGACGAGACGGAGCGCCGCCGGCCGCAGAAGACCAGCCTCGAGGTCTGGGTGGCCGACGGCCGCGCCCTCGATGTGCAATACAGCTCGGCCGCCATCCTCGACCGCATCAATCGCTATTTCGGCTACCGGGCCGTGACGGAGCTGCGCGTGTTGCAGGGCCCGCTGCCGCCTGTCGAGGAGCCTGTTCCCATCCGCGCGACGACGGCAGCCCCGGCCCTGGAGCGCGCCGTCGACGCCGAAGTGCCGGATATCGCCGACGAGGCCCTGCGCAAGGCGCTGGTGCGGCTCGGCGCCAGTGTGCGGGCCAGACGCAACGCGGGCGGGGGCTCGTCGGCGGCTGGCTGAGCGACGGCGAATTCCCCGCTGTCCTGTCACGCGGAATTGCCTTAATGCGGGACGGCAAGCCATGTTAAAGAATGGCGCGGCGGTGATCGGGGCCGGGCTGAGCCCGGCGCGAGCGGTCGGCGGTCGCCATTGGACACAGGTCCGCGATCGGGCCTTGGACCGGAAGATCTTCCAGCGCCAGAGCAGGAGGGATACGTGAGCGAGTGGACTGAACGTGGAGTGGCGCGGTCTCTGGCCCGCCGGGTCGCAGGGCTCAAGGGACGCGTGCTTGCGGCTCTGCTCGCGGCCGCTGTCGTGGCGCCGCTCGGGGCGAGCAGCGAGGCTCTTGCCCAGAGGCGGTCGGATGCGCCCGTCGATGTCGCCAAGCTCATGGCGCCGGGCAAGCTGCCGGATATGAGCATCGGCAAGGCGGACGCCCCGGTAACGATCGTCGAGTACGCCTCGCTGAGCTGTGGCCACTGTGCGCAGTTCCACAAGGCCGTGCTGCCGGAGATCAAGAAGAAGTACATCGACACCGGCAAGGCGCGGCTCATCTTCCGCGACTATCCGCATAACGACCAGGGTGCCGCCGGCCATATGCTGGCGCGCTGCGCCGGCCCGGAGAAGTACTTCGCCGTGACGGATGCCCTGTTCAAGACCCAGTCGAGCTGGGCTTTCAGCGAAGATGTGGTCAAGGCGCTGTTCGTCGTCGCCAAGCAGGTCGGCTTCACCGAGGAGAGCTACAACAAGTGCCTGCGCGATCAGGCCCTTCTCGACAAGCTCGAGGCGGATCGCAAGCATGCCGGCGAGGTGTTCGGCGTGAATGCGACGCCGACCTTCTTCATCAACGGCAAGCGGCTCGTCCGCAACCCGACGATCGGCGAGTTCACGAAGATGATCGACCCTCTTCTCGAGAAGAAGTGAGGCGGAGCGCTGACTTTTCCAACGCCCGTGCATGAGCAGATCCATTCGCGCCGGCGACTACCGGCGCGATCGCTGCGTATGGTCGCCGTGCTCGCCGCGGCGGCTCTGCTGGCGGCGTGCTCTGGCGCTACTGTCGACCCGGCGGCGTCTCCAGGACCGGTAACTTCGAGCCTGCTGCCCTCCACGGCGCCGGCGAAGAGGGCGTTCGATCCGTTCCGGCAGGACGGTGGCACGCCGGCTGCCGCGCGCGAGGTCATTGCCAATCCGACGCTGGCCGAGGTCATGAAGGCCGGCCCGCTCGGGGAGCGGTCGCTAGGACGCGCGGATGCGCCCGTCACCATCATCAAGTATGCCTCCCTGACGTGCCCCTACTGCCGCCAGTTCCAGATCGAGACCTTTCCGAAGCTCAAGCGCGAGTTCATCGATACGGGCAAGGTGCGGCTCATCCTGCGCGAGTTTCCGATCGGCTTCGCTTCAGGCGCAGCGACGATCGCACTCAGGTGCGCGCCGCCGGAGAAGTATTTCGCGCTTTACGAGCTCTACCTGCGCCAGCAGCGACGCTGGGTTGCGCAGGAGGTGCGGCTCGACGCGATCTACGCCGTCGCGGCTCAGACGGGGATGACCCGTGCGCAGTTTGACAGTTGTCGCCAGAATCAAGGCATGATCGCCGGATTGAAGTGGATCAAGGACCGTGGACGGCAGCTCGGGGTGATCGGCACGCCGAACTTCTTCGTCAACGGTAAACTGGTGAAATCCGTGCTGACGATGCCGGAGATCCGCAAGATGGTGCAGGCCGAGCTGGCACGGCCGGTTGCCTCGACGGCGCGACCCCGCTAGAGGGGGAGCGGCTGCCGCCGACCCGCGCAGCCCTCGTTCCGAGTTGAGTTCCATTGGTCAAGTCGGCACTGAGCGTGCACGCGCTGTAGGCGCGACGGGAGATGGCACGTTGAAAATTTCGCGCTTGCGCCTCCTCGGCTTCAAATCGTTCGTCGATCCGACGGAGCTCGTGATCGAGCAGGGGCTGACCGGCGTCGTCGGACCGAACGGCTGCGGCAAGTCCAACCTCCTCGAGGCCCTGCGCTGGGTCATGGGCGAGACCTCGCACAAGAGCATGCGCGCCTCGGCCATGGACGACGTGATCTTCTCCGGCAGCCAGACGCGCCCGGCGCGCAACTCGGCCGAGGTCACGATGTTCCTCGACAACAGCGCCCGCCGCGCGCCCGCCGAGTACAACGACGACGATACCGTGGAGATCACGCGGCGCATCGAGCGCGAGGCCGGGTCCGCCTACCGCATCAACGGTCGCGACGCCCGGGCGCGTGACGTCCGCATTCTGTTCGAGGACGCCGCCACGGGCGCGCGTTCGCCCGCACTGGTGCGTCAGGGGCAGATCGGCGAGATCGTCAACGCCAAGCCGGAGGCGCGCCGCCGCATACTCGAGGATGCCGCCGGCATTGCCGGGCTGCACAGCCGCCGGCACGAGGCCGAGCTGCGCCTCAAGGCGGCCGACGCCAATCTGCTGCGCCTGAGGGACGTGCTCGGCCAGCTCGGCTCGCAGCTCGAGAGCCTCAAGCGACAGGCGCGTTCCGCCCGCCGCTACAAGGAGATTTCCGGCGAGATCCGGCGGCTCGAGGCCATTCTCCTGCACCTGGCATGGGCCGAGGCGCAGGGGCAGGTCGACGCCGAGGAGCGGGCGCTGGCGGAGGCCCAGGCGCACCTCGGCGCGGTGACCCAGACGGAGGCTGCGGCGATCCGGCAGGAAGCTGCCTCCGCCGAAGCCATCGGGCCGTTGCGCGAGGCGGAAGCCGTGCGCGCCGCTGTGCTGCAACGGCTGAAGATCGAGCAGGAGACGCTGGAGAAGGAGGCCGAGCGTGCCGCCGAGCGGCGTCGCGAGATCGAGGCCCGCGCGCACCAGCTCGCCCGCGACCTCGAGCGTGAGATCGCACAGATCGAGGAGGCGGATGCGCAGCTCGCGCGGCTGTCAGGCGAATCGGAGGCACTCGAGAGCACGACCGGCGAGCCCGAGGTGGCGGAAGCCGAGGCGCGGGCCGGGATCGAGAGGTTCACGCAGGAGCAGTCCGAGGCCGCGACGCAACTCGCGGAGCTCGAAAGCGCCATCAACGAGGCGCGCGCCCGTCGCCGCGAGCTCGAGAGCGCGCGGGGCGAGCGACAAGGGCTCGTCGGCTCCCTGCAGCGCCAGCTCGCCGAGATCGAACGTCAGATGCAGGAGGCGCGCGGCAAGGCTCCCGATGCGCGCAAGGCCAAGGCGCTGATCGAAACCGGCGCGCTGCTCGCCGACGAGGTGCAGGCGCTCGAGGAGGCCATCTCGGTCAACGAGGAGGCGACAGCGCGCGCCGCTGACGAGGTTCGCGGCTGTCGCGAGACCGCCGTGGCCATGCGGCTGGCCGCCAAGCAGCTCGAGACGGAGGTGGCGACGCTCGCCAAGCTGCTGCGGGCGCCGTCGGACTCACCCTACGTGCCGATCGTCGACGGGCTCGCCGTCTCGCCCGGCTACGAGATCGCGCTCGGCGCCGCTCTCGGCGACGACCTGGAGGCGGCCACCGACCCGGCGGCGCCCCTGGCGTGGCTCAAGCTCGCCCAGGACGATGTCAAGGACGCGCGGCTGCCGGTCGGTGCGACGCCACTGATCGACTACGTCGAGGCGCCGGCGGCCCTCAAGCGGCGCCTGCGGCAGATCGGCGTGGTCGCCCGCGAGAACGGTCACCGGCTGCAGGGGCTGCTGAAGGCCGGGCAGCGTCTCGTGTCAGTCGAGGGCGATCTGTGGCGCTGG
>JAGRKR010000212.1 GCA_020442225.1 Hyphomicrobiaceae bacterium
CCGGCACCACGGCAGATCGGCCACCACCGCCGTGGCGCCCGGCGCGAAATTACGCGACTCGCGATAGCTCTCGCCGCCCGGCAACGTCACGTCGAACATGTGCAGCTTATCGTAGCGCGCGACGATGACGCCCTTCGGGTCGATCAGCAGCGCACGGTTGGCGATCTTGTCGGCGCTGACCGCGACGCCGACCGAGCCGAGGTGCAGCCAGATGCCGAGTTCACGCGCCAGGGCGCGATAATGCGCGAGGACGGGGTTGCCCTCCTCGGGACGCGTCGCCACGAACAGCCGGGCGCGGTCCATCTCCATGATGTTGGTATTTTCCGGCGTCTGCACGTACTGGGCACCGCCACGGGCCGCCGCGCGGATCAGATCCGTCGTCGCAACGAGATTGGCCTCGACGTCGCGCCCCGTCCTGAGCTGCACGAGGCCGACCCGGAAGCGCCCACTGGCCCCGGCCGGTTGCGTGGTCATGCCTTGCTCCCATTCCCTTGCCCATCACCTGCCAGGAGCGGATCGAGCTCGCCCTTGGCATCGAGCGCGTAGAGATCGTCACAGCCTCCTACGTGGCGCTCGCCGATCCAGATCTGCGGCACCGTGTGACGCCCACCGGCCTTCTCGCGCATCTCGGCGCGACGGGACGAATCGAACGTGACGTCGATTTCGTCCACCTCGGCCCCTTTGGCGCCGAGCAGACGCTTGGCGCTGTAGCAATAGGGGCACATCATCGTCGTGTAGATCGTAACCTTCGCCATGCGCGAATCCAATCCGTGATCGTGGGAGAACGCGAGCGCAAACCCGGCACGCAGTGTCCGTAGTGCCGACAGTGTAACAGGAATCCAGAATCTAAAGCGCCATCGGCCCCGATGGAAGCCGTCACGTTCCCACGAGCACGGCATCCGTGACCATGGCCAGGGCCACGACGTCGACCCGGGCCGCACCGGCGGCTCTCAGCACCCTGGCACAGGCCTCGACGGTGGCGCCCGTCGTGATGACATCATCCACGAGCAGAATCCGGAGGTCGTCGACCGGCCGGCTCGGCCGCGTCCGCAGGGCGAATGCGCCCGCGACATTGCGGCGGCGCTGATCATGGGTAAGGCCGACCTGAGACGGGGTCCGGCGCCGGCGCACCAGCAGCGTCGGATCGTGCCGCACCCCCGTCAGGCGCGCCAGCTCGCCGGACAGGATCGCCGCTTGGTTGTAGCGGCGCGACAGCAGACGCCAGCGATGCAGGGGCACCGGCACGATCAGATCGAGGTCGGCGCGCAACGGCGCACTCGCCTGCTCGAGCCATCGCCCGAACAAGCGGCGGGCATCGTGCCGGTCGCCATACTTGAACTGATGGAGCAGTTGCCGGATGACGCCATCGTAGCGCGCCACTGCCCGCGCCCGATCGTAGGCGGGCGGAGAGGCCATGGCCGCTGCCGACAGCATGGGACCGCCGGTATCATAGGGCATCGGCAGGCCGAGCCGATCACACAGCGGCGCGCGGATGAAATCGATCCCGCGCCAGCATGCGGCGCACAACGCATCGTGTCGGGCGATGGGCTCCCGGCAGGACAGGCAGACGGGCGGCAGCACATACTCGCCGAGGCGGTGCAGAGTCCGCGCGAGCGCTCCCCGTGCCTCTGCGATCGTCGCCATCGCCCTCGCCTACACTAACCAACCGGCAACCATGCTAAGCTTGAAGGAAGACCCCTGGCTAGCCCTCAATGGGCCCAAACAGTCGAGCTTGCCCGTGCGCGCCCCTCCGACCGATCAGGCCCTTTTCGACCGCACCCTGGTCCTGCAGCGACGCCGCAGGGCCGCCGCCGCGCTGCCCCGGCACGACTTCCTCTTGCGCCATGCCGCCGACGAGATCGCCTTCCGCATCTCGGCCGTGCTGCGCCAATTCCCCAGGGCGCTCGACCTCGGAGCACATCACGGCCTCATCGCGCGCACGCTCGCGGAGAACGCGGCGATCGGTCAGGTTATCGCTCTCGATCCCTGCCCCGATCTGTTGCGCGCCTCGCCCGGTCCCACCGTCTGCGCCTACGAGGAGTTGTTGCCCTTCGCGGACGCCTCGCTCGATCTGGTGGTGTCGGCCTTCGGTCTGCAATTCGTCAACGATCTGCCGGGGGCTCTGATCCAGATCCGGCGCGCACTCAGGCCGGACGGTCTGTTCCTCGCGGCGATCCTCGGCGGTCGCACGCTGGGCGAACTCGCCGACGCGCTCCTCTCGGCCGAAGCCTGGCTCACAGGTGGCGCCAGTCCGCGCGTAGGGCCCTTTGCGGATGTCCGCGATCTCGGCGCGCTCTTGCAGCGGGCAGGTTTCGCGCTACCGGTGGCGGACGCCGAGACGCTGACCGTCACGTATGCGTCGGCCCTGGAGCTGATGCACGATCTGCGCGGGATGGGCGCCGGCAACATGCTGGCCGCGCGCAGCCGGCGGCCGCTGTCGCGCGCTGTGCTCGGCCAGGCCTTGCAGAACTATGACGAGCGGTATAGCGCCGGGAACGGCCGCGTGCGCGCCACCTTCGAAATCGTATGGCTGACCGGCTGGGCGCCTCACGAGAGCCAGCAGCAGCCCCTGCGTCCCGGCACGGCCCGCATGCGCCTCGCCGATGCACTCGGCACGTGCGAACGCCCGGCCGGCGAGAAAACGCCGGGACCGGACGAGCACACGTCGGGCTGAATCGGCAGGATGCGAGGCTTCAGCGGATCACTTGAAGCCGGCGGCAGCGGAATCGAAGCTTCCGGCGGTCTTCTGACCGAGTGTGGTGGCGGCCAGGATGAGGGCCAGTGCGATGAAGCTCGCGAGCAGGCCATACTCGATGGCCGTAGCGCCGCGCTCGTCTTTCACAAACCGTGTGATCATCGTGCGGGTCTTCCCGCAGCAGTCATTTCCAACGTACGCGCGAGACATGACGCTCCTCCACTGACGCTGCGAGCCCTGTTCTCAAAGCAGGTCTCTCAACATGGCCCTCAACGGTTCGTCCGCTGGGGGCATCTGGTACTCACCCATTCTGTTGGCACGAACCCATGCGAGCTCCTGGCCCTCCGCGGGCTTCACCTCGCCTCGCCACCGTCGACAGACGTAGAGCGGCATCAGCAGGTGAAAGTCCTCGTAGGTGTGGCTGGCGAACGTGAACGGTGCGAGGCAGCTTTCAGAGATATCGATCGTCAGCTCCTCTCTGAGCTCACGGATCACCGTCTCCTCCGGCCTTTCGCCCTGCTCCACCTTGCCGCCGGGGAACTCCCAGAGTCCCGCCAACGGCCGCCCCGGGGGACGTCGCGCGAGCAGAACCCGCCCGTCGACATCGACCAGAGCGCATGCAGCCACAAGAACGATCTTCAAGGTCATGCGTGATCCGAGAATGCCCGCAAGAGATTAATGAACGCCGAGCGAAACTGCTGAATTCCTCTTAAACCGTAGAAAATTTTCTACAGTTTAGCTGCGATAGTCGGCATTGATGGATACGTAGTCGTGGGTGAGGTCGCAGGTCCACACCGTCGCCTCCCCGGCACCGATGCCGACATCGACGCGGATTTCGATCTCGCGGCCCTTCATGTAGGCCGCTACCGTCTTCTCGTCGTACTCCTCCGCACGCTCCCCCGCGCGCGCCACGCAATAAGGCCCGAACCAGATGGCGAGCCGGTCGCGATCGGCGGCCTCCCCCGACTTGCCGACCGCCATGACGACGCGGCCCCAGTTCGGATCCTCGCCGGCGATGGCGGTCTTGAGGATCGGCGAGTTGGCGCAGGCGAGCGCGATGGCGCGGGCCGCCGCGAAATCCTGCGCGCCGCCGACCTTGAAGGTGACGAACTTCGAGGCCCCTTCGCCGTCCTTGGCGACCATGATCGCCAGCTCCCGCATCATGTCGTGCAGCGCCGCATCGAATGCGGCAAGCCTCGGGTCCGCCGTGTCCGTGATCGGGGCCTGGCCGCGCCTGGCCGCCGCGCCGGTGGCGAACAGGAGGCAGGTGTCGCTGGTCGAGGTGTCGCCGTCCACCGTCATGCAGTTGAATGTCGTCTTGACCCGCTCCGCGACCAGCCGCTGCAACACTGGCCGGGCGATGGCGGCATCCGTGAACATGAAGCAGAGCATCGTCGCCATGTCCGGCGCGATCATGCCGGCGCCCTTGCAGAAACCGTTGAGCGTCACCGTCACACCGCCGACGTCGACGCGGCGCGTCGCCAGCTTCGGATAGGTGTCCGTCGTCAGGATGGCGCGGCCGGCCGCCTCGAAGGCGTCGGGCACGGCCCGCTTGGCCAGGCCAGCCAGCAGATCGACGAACACCTTGGCGTCGAGCGGCTCGCCGATGACGCCGGTCGAGGCGACGTAGATGCTGTTGCGCAGCGTCGTGCCCGCGGCCAGCATGGCATAGTCGACGGTCATCTCGACGGCTTCCATGCCGCGCTTGCCGGTAAAGGCGTTGGCATTGCCGGAATTGACCACCAGCGCCCGGGCGGCTCCCTCGGACTCGAGGTTCGCCCGGCATTGCAACACCGGCGCCGAGCAGGTCTTCGAGCGCGTCAGAACGCCTGCCGCGACGGTCCCCTCGTCGAACAGGCCGAGCAGCAGGTCTGTGCGCCCCTTGTAGCGGATGCCGGCCTCGGCGGTGGCGAAACGCACGCCGTCGATGGGCGGCAGAACCGCCAGAGTCGCGGGAGCAAACGGGGAAGGCTTGGCAGTGCCGTGGGCCATGGCGCGCAATCCTGGTGAAGCCTCGGGAAACACACTCGATGTCAGCCGCGACCACTCGCGGCGCATTCTGCTCTACATCAAGCGGGGCGCGCGTACCAGTCGCGGCGCGTCACCGCCGGCAGGGCGCGCGGAGCGGCTGACAGGCGCGCCCTCACGCAAAAACGCCGGCGGGATCGACCCGCCGGCGCCTCTTTCGAACCTCGTGCAGGCTTGCCCTGCTACTTCTTCTCAGGGGCCTTCTTGGGCTCTGCGGCCTTCTTCTTGGCCTCCTCCGCCTTCTTCTTGGCGGCGGCCTTCTCGGCCTCCTCGACCTTCTTCAACTCGGCGTCG
>JAGRKR010000213.1 GCA_020442225.1 Hyphomicrobiaceae bacterium
CGCATCGGGCGCGCCAATCACCGCCTGGACGAGCCGTCGAAGGGGCTGCTCGTGCCGGCCAATCGCTTCGAGGTGCTTGAATGCCGCGCGGCGCTGGAGGCGGCGGCGGCCGGTGCGCAGGACGTCCAGGTCGTGCGGCGCGGAGGTCTCGACGTCCTGGCCCAGCACGTTGTCGGTGTGGCCTGCGAGGCGCCGTTCTCGCCGGACGCACTGTTCCACGAGGTGCGCAGCGCCCTGCCCTACACGCAACTCGAGCGGGAGACGTTCGATCGCGTCGTCGATTTTGCAGCGACAGGCGGCTACGCGCTGCGCAGCTACGAGCGGTTCGCGCGCCTGAAGCCGACCGGCGACGGCCGCTTGCGGCTCGCGCATCCGCGCCTGGCGCAACAGCACCGCCTCAACATCGGCACCATCGTCGAAGCGCCGATGATCAAGGTGCGCCTCGCTCGCCCGGCCCGAAAGGGGCGTCCTCGAGGGGGCGCGCGCGCCGGCGGTCCGGTGCTCGGCGAGGTGGAGGAGTGGTTCATCGAGCAACTCGTGCCGGGAGACACCTTCCTGTTCGCGGGTCAGGTGCTGCGTCTCGAGTCCTTGCAGGAGACGGAGGCATTCGTTTCCCGCGCGGCCGACGCCGATCCGAAGATTCCGTCCTACATGGGCGGCAAGTTTCCGCTCTCGACGCACTTGGCCGAACGGGTGCGGCGGCTGCTGGCGGACGAGGCCGGGTGGGCGCGGCTGCCCCGCGAGGTCGGTGACTGGCTGGAGCTGCAACGCCTGTCCTCGCGTATCCCGAGCCCGGAGGAGGTGCTCGTCGAGACGTTTCCGCGCGGCGGCCGTCATCATCTCGTCTGCTACCCGTTCGAGGGACGGCTCGCGCATCAGACGCTCGGCATGCTGCTGACGAGGCGTCTCGAGCGGGCCCGCCTGCGCCCGCTCGGCTTCGTCGCCAACGACTATGCTCTCGCCGTGTGGGGGCTCGGCGACCTGTCGGCGGCGATTGCGGGCGGCCGCCTGCGGCTGGTCGATCTGTTCGACGAGGATATGCTCGGCGACGATCTCGACGCCTGGCTGGCGGAGTCGGCCCTCATGAAGCGCACGTTCCGGGTGGCGGCAGTGATCGCCGGCCTGATCGAGCGACGCCATCCTGGCCGCGAGAAATCGGGGCGCCAGATCACGGTTTCGAGCGACCTCGTCTACGACGTGCTGCGCCGCTACGATCCCGGGCACATCCTGCTGGAAGCTGCCTGGGCCGATGCGGCGACAGGTCTGTTGGATATCGCGCGGCTCGGTGACTTTCTTCGCCGCATCAGGGGCCGAATCAGCCACAAATCTCTGTCGCGCATCTCGCCACTGGCGGTGCCGGTGCTCCTGGAAATCGGCGTCGAATCGGCGGCTGGCGGCCTAGCCGAGGACCTGTTGCGTGAGGCCGCTCTCGCCGACGCCGGTGGCCCTGCCAAGGACAGCTAGAATGCTCGAGCTCAGATCCCATCGCCATCGGCTCGAAGGCTTCTTCGAGCACCGCCTGTCGATCTGCGGAAAGGACTTGGTCGCGGATATGTCCGGCGCTCTCTACTGGCCGGGCGAGCGGATGTTGCTCGTCGCCGACATGCACCTGGAGAAAGGGTCGGCCGCCGCGCGCCGCGGGCATTTCCTGCCCCCCTACGACACCCGCTCCACGCTCGGGCGGCTCGCCGAGGCGATCGAGCGCTTCGAGCCGGAGACGGTCGTATCGCTGGGCGACAGCCTGCACGATCGCGGGGCGGCAGAGCGCATGTCGGAGGACGACCTCGACCTGTTGCGGTCGCTGCAGGAGGGCCGCAACTGGCGCTGGATCACCGGAAATCATGATCCCGAACTGCCCGACCTTCTCGGTGGCGAGGTCTGCGACGGCATGGAGGTCGGCGGCGTCTGGCTGCGCCACGCGCCGTTGCCCGGCAGGATCACCCATGAGATCGCCGGCCACCTGCATCCGGCGGCGCGCGTCTCGCTCTACGGCTATAGCATCCGCCGACCCTGCTTCGTCTCGAATGGGCTGCGTCTGCTGATGCCGGCGTTCGGGACCTACACCGGCGGGCTCAACATCCTGAAGCCTGAGATATACGATCTCTTCGGCAGTGAAGGGCTCAGTGTGCAGATGCTCGGACAGGACGGCATCTACGCCCTCGCGACGCGCCAGCTCCAGGACGACTGACCGACCGCGCGCGGGCTTCTGGCCCGGCGGCTGCCCGCGTGGATCACGCGGGCGGTGGCTCTAGTGCGCGCCGCCCTTGCGGAAGAGGGCCGAAGCCGCCAGCCCCGATGCCACGGCCAGCAGCACGGCGGCAATGCCATAGAGGAAGGGGTAGCCGAAAGCGAACGTGTGCAACATGCGCTCGAGGCCTGCGCGCTCCAGAGTGAGCTTGGCGACGTGCTGCCCCAGAAACTCGCCATCCTTGAACAGGAAGACGCGCGTTTCGAGCGGCCCCACCGTGATGTTGGCCGGCAGGTCGATGGACGCCCGGAACAGGCTGCGGCCGACGAAAGCGACACTGTACTCCTCGTCCTTGTAGAGGCCGTCTGCCGTCTTGATCCGCACGATCGCGTCGCGGAAGACTTTCTGGTCATTTGGGCTGAGGACGCCCTGTCCCTCGGCGGGTCGCATGGCGATATGCTCGAAGCCGATGCCGGCCTTCGAGAGCACATCCTTGCTGGCGACTTCCTCGAGCGGGCGTGTCGAAGCGATGGCGTAATAGCTCGGCACGTCCTGGTAGCGCACGGACCGGTTGTTGAGCCAGATGCCGGCAACGCGGTCCTTGCGGCGCACCATAAGCGTCGTCGGCGTGCCGACAATCAAAACGATGACGTCATAGAGCCCCGACTCGGCCGCCGGCTGCCGGCTGAAGTTGACGGAGCCGAAAACCACGACCTCGGTGCCGGTGAAGCTGGAGGTCACAGCGACTTTTCGGCCGGCGACGTCGATGTGGACCGTCTCCTTCGGCAGACCGTCGGGCGCGACGGGCCCCAGGCCTTTGGGCGGCTTGGTGGCCCCTGGCGAGCCAGGCTGCTTGTCGTTGCCGGGCTGCTCGGCGGCGATCGGGCTGGCTTTCGGCTTGGTCGGCGTGGCCGGAACCTGCGGCTCGGCCTGCCCGGCCGTGGTGAGCAGCAGGCCGGCGGCGAGGAGGGTTGCGACGGCGTGCGTGAACGTGCGGCGCGCGGCCATCAGTGCCCTCCTCCGAACAGTGGCGCCAGCGAATAGAGCTCACTCGGCCGCGCGATGAGCGTGTAGGCCATGCGCAGGCAGACCGCGAGCACGAGCAGCGCCAGGAGTGCGCGAAGTTGCTCTCCTTTCAGCTTCTCGCCGGCCTTGACGCCGATCTGGGCCCCGATCACGCCGCCGATGATCAGCAGGATCGAGAGCACGGCATCGACGTTCTGGTTCTGGCTGGCGTGCAGGATCGTGGTCATGCCGGTGACGAACACGATCTGGAACAGCGACGTGCCGACCACGACGCTGGTGGGCACGCGCA
>JAGRKR010000024.1:0-2892 GCA_020442225.1 Hyphomicrobiaceae bacterium
CTGCGCGACAAGGACATCATCTGGATGTGCGTGTCGTGCAACAAGTGCACCTACGTCTGCCCGCGCGACGTGGCGCCGGAAGGCGTCATGAAGGCGACGTCACACTGGCTGGAGCTCAAGGGCTATACGCCGAAGTCGCCATCCATGATCTTCGACGAGGTGTTCTCCGAGCAGGTCATCGCCCGGGGCAAGATCGAGGACACCGAGGTGCTGAAGGATTTCCTGCAGCGCACCAAGCAGCCGCTGCTGCAGGACTGGCTGAAGCAGATCGTCTGGCAGGTGGCGACGAAGCTGCCGATCGCCTGGGGCATCAAGTCCATGTGGGCGATGGTTTTCAAGCCCAAGACGAACAACTGGGGCAAGGCGCGCGCCGCGATCGAGGACTACATCCACGAGCAGGAGGCCAAGCACCGCACGGCGCTCAAGCTCGACAAGCCCCGCGCCGCCAATGACGATCGGCCGAGCCATCCCGCGCATCGCGCCGCCGCCGAGTAATCCAGGAGAGAGCACCCGACATGTCGGAGCCCAAGACGTATCAGAAGGTGGCCTACTACCCGGGCTGTGCGCTCGAGGGAACGGGGCACGCCTACAACCGCTCGACCAAGGCGCTCGGCAAGGCGCTCGGCCTCAAGCTCGACGAGGTCAAGAACTGGAACTGCTGCGGGGCGATGGAGGTCAAGAACATCGACCCCAAGATCCAGACGTACCTCTCCTCGCGCGTGCTTTCGATCGCCGCCAACGAGATGGGCCACGACGTCGTGATGGCGCCCTGCAACGGCTGCTATCACAACCTGAAGAAGGCCGAGTACGACCTGGCTAACGATCAGGAGAGCCGCGAGGTCGTCGAGCGCATCTCCACGAAGGCGGGGCATGCCACCTACAAGGCGGGCCAGGCCAAGACCATCCACGCCCTCGACTGGATCAAGGAGGCGATCGGCGAGGACGAGCTGCGCCGACGTACGAAGGAGCGGCTGAAGGGCCTCAAGGTCGCCAACTACTACGGCTGCATGTATACGCGCCCGCGGCACATCTTCCCGGAGAAGGACAAGGGCGCAGGCAGCGAGAGCACGTCGCAGCCGCACTTCATGGACGATCTGCTGGAAGCCGCCGGCGCCGAGAACGTCGATTTCGCGCTGAAGACGGCATGCTGCGGCGGCGCCCACACGCTCTCCGACAGCGACACCTCGACCAAGCTCGTGCTCAATATTCTGGAAGCCGCGGAGGCAGCGGGCGCCGACGTCATCGCGACGGAATGCCCGACCTGCCATTCGGGCCTGGAGATGCACCAGATCCGTGCCGAGAAGCGTCTCGGCCGCAAGACCAAGGTCAAGATCCTCTATTTCACGCAGATGCTCGGACTGGCGCTCGGGCTCGGGCCGCGGCAGGTCGGCATCCACGAGAACATCTCGAACTCCATGGACCTCTTGGTGGAGAAGCGGCTGACGTGACGTCTTTTCAGGAGATCGAGGCGCGCATCGACCAGCTCGGTGACAGCTTCGGGCGGCATATGGCCGCGCTTGCCGCTACGGCGGATGGTCCGGAGGCGACGGCCAGCTTCGCGGCGGAGGAGCTGCTGCGTCTCGGCGAGGCCTGTCTCGAGCTTTGGCTGCAGGCCCGCGGCGAGGAGCCGACGCAGGGGACGAAGGAAGGCTTCCGCCTGCTGGCGCTGCATCGCCAGGGGGCCAAGGGCGATCCGTCCTTCAATGCCTGCCGGGAAACCTGCCGCGAGCTTGCCTATCACTACAACCTCGTCACGACCGAGCCACGCCACCCCGAGACCGAGCGGCGCCTGAAGATGGCGACAATGGTGGCGCGCCATCTCTGCCTGTTCGTGTCCGGCAAGATGCAGGTGGCCGGCCTCGGGGAATTCTGCTGCTCGTCGCGTCCCTTGCGTTCGACCGGCGGTTGAGGATTAGATACGCGTCAAGACACTTCGCATGGAGGGACCTGATCATGCCCGTCGTCAAAGGCTGCAACCTGCCCGACGATCTTCTCTACGACGTCGACAATCACATCTGGTTCCGGGAGACCGGCGACGGCAAGGTGAGGCTCGGCATGACGACGATCGCCACGGCGATGGCTGGACAACTGGTCGCCTTCACGCCGAAGAAGGTCGGGCGCTCCGTCGATGCCGGCAAGAGCTGCGCCACGGTCGAGAGCGGCAAGTGGGTCGGCCCCGCCAAGTCGGCCGCCGGCGGCAAGGTCGCCGAGGTCAACCAGGAGCTCGTGTCCAATCCGAAGCTCGCCAATGACGACCCCTACGACAAGGGCTGGATGGTCATCATCGACCCGGAGGACTGGGCCGCCGTCAAGCCGAACCTGACGCCCGGGGCGCAGGTCGCGGCGAAGTACGAGGCCAAGATGGCCGCCGACGGCTTCGCCGGCTGCGCCTGAACACGCTGCGCTTAGGCGCAACCGGCACGCCGATCGCACGGGGTGACAGGGGCTCGCGCGGGAGCGTAGGATGGCGCGCCATCCACGCTCAACCGCGGGAGATCAGTCCTTGGCACGCATCGAGACCGTAGACGCCTTGCGAGCCCTTTATGCAGCGCCCCAGGAGCGTGCGCTCAGGAAGGAGCTCGGCTACCTCCACGCCCATCACAAGGCCTTCGTGGCGCTGGCGCCGTTCCTGGTCATCGCCACGCGCGGTCAGGACGGGTTGTGCGACGCCTCTCCGCGTGGTGACGAGCCCGGTTTCGTCGCCGTGCTCGACGATCACGGTCTGGCGATCCCGGATTGGCCGGGCAACAACCGGCTCGACACGCTCACAAACATTCTCACCGCCCCCGAGGTCGGGCTCATCTTCCTGGTGCCGGGCGTGCACGAGGTGTTGCGCGTCAATGGCCGTGCGGAGCTGCGCGACGACGAGGATCTGCGAGCGCGCTTCTCACG
>JAGRKR010000024.1:2957-5714 GCA_020442225.1 Hyphomicrobiaceae bacterium
CTGCATTGTGCCAAGGCGATCATGCGCGCGGGGCTGTGGAACGACGAGGCGAAGGTCGACCGCGCCGTGCTCCCGTCGATGAACGAGATGATGGTGGTGCAGACCGGCATCGGCGCGGGTGGCGAGACGCAGGAGCAGATGATGGAGCGCTTCCGCGGCATTCTCTACTGAGGCGGCGGCTCGACGCGCGGCGTGCGCCGGCGGAGCCGCGCCAGGACGCGGCCGTCGATGATGATCAGCGCGAGCGCGATGACGCAGGCGCCGAGCGTGTCGCGGGGCGTCAGTACGTTGCCGAGCACGACCGCACCGAGCACGATCGGCGTCAGCGGCAGCAGCAGGGCCACAAGAAGCGCATTCGAGGCGCCGGCGCGCTTGACGAGCGTGAAGAAGCAGATCGACGCGGCGGCCGACGATAGGAACCCGAGCCCTAGAATGGCGCCGACCGAGCTCCAGGACGGGGTGGGCAGCCGCCAGGGTTGATCGATGGCGAGCGCCAGGGGCATGGCGACGGCGAGCCCGACGATGAGCTGGCAGACGGCAATGACGATCGGGTGATAGGCCGCCAGCGTGCGGGCGAAGTGGCCCGCGAGTGCGTAGCTGAGGGCTGCCCCGATCAGCGCCACCTTGGCCAGCAGCGTGGTGCCCGCTCCTGCGAAGGCGTCGGGCCCGACCAGGATGGCGACCCCGGCGATGCCGACCGCGACGCCAGCGAGCCTGCCGGCGGAGAGCCGCTCGTCGGAGGTGATCAGCGGCGCGAGCAGGAGGCTGAACAGCGGGGTGGTGGCATTGAGCACCGCGGCGAGGCCGCCGGTCGTGGTCTTCTGGCCGTAGACCGTCAGCGCGAAAGGCAGCAGCGAGTTGAGGAGCGAGAGAACCACGAACCCGCGCCAGGCGGCGGGGCTGGTCGGGAGGCGCAGGCGCAGCACGAGCGCCACCGCGAGCAGCGCGGCGCAGGCCGGCACGAAGCGGAACGCGACGATGGTCGCCAGCGGCAGCTCGCGCAGTGCCACTTCGATGAAGAAGTAGGCCGAGCCCCACAGCAGCGAGTGCAGGAGCAGGAGTCCCCATTCCGCCGAGCCCATCCGGACCGTGTGCGCGCTCACCTGTGCCCCCGTCGCCGCGACGAAGCGCATCTATCGCGGCTTTGTCGCCAAAGGCAATCGTTGCGGGGTCGCGGGCGGGCGCGGGAGACTGTAGATTGCGCTGCCGACAGGATGACCGGCGCGGACATGCGCGCGGTGACGTGCAGGAGAATCTGGCATGCAGCAGCATTTCGCCTCGGACAACTACGCCGGCGTCTGTCCGGAGGCGATGGTCGCGTTCGCCAGAGCCAACGACACCGGGCACGAGCTCGCCTATGGCGAGGACAGTTGGACCCAGAAGGTCTGCGACCGCCTGCGCGAGCTGTTCGAGACGGATTGCGAGGTGTTCTTCGTCTTCAACGGCACGGCCGCCAACAGCCTGGCGCTGGCCTCGCTCTGCCAGTCGTATCATTCGGTGATCTGCCACGAGGTGGCCCACGTCGAGACCGACGAGTGCGGCGCGCCGGAGTTCTTCTCCAACGGCTCCAAGCTGATCATCGGCCGGGGCGAGGGGGGGAAGCTCACGCCCGACGGTCTCGAGGCAATCGTCACCAAGCGCAGCGACGTGCATTTTCCGAAGCCGAAAGCAGTGTCGCTGACGCAGGCGAGCGAGGTCGGCACGGTCTACTCGGTGGCCGAATTGCGCGCCATCGCCGCCATCGCCAAGCGGCGCGACCTCAAGATCCACATGGACGGCTCGCGTTTCGCCAATGCCGTGGCCTCGCTCGACGTGCATCCGTCGGAGATCACCTGGCGGGCCGGCGTCGACGTGCTCTGCTTCGGCGGCACCAAGAACGGTCTGCCCATGGGCGAGGCGGTCATCTTCTTCAAGCGGGAGCTGGCCGAGGACTTCGCCTATCGGGTCAAGCAGGCCGGCCAGCTCGCGTCCAAGATGCGCTTCGTCTCGGCGCCGTGGCTCGGGCTTCTGGAGGGCGGCGTGTGGCTCGCCAATGCGCGTCATGCCAACGCCATGGCGCAGCGGCTCGCCAGGGGGATCGCGGAGTTGCCGGGGTGCGCGCTGCTGTTCCCGGTCGAGGCCAATGCCGTCTTTGTCGAGCTGCCGGCCGCCGCGCAGGCGGCGCTGCGCGCCAAGGGCTGGCGCTTCTACACCTTCATCGGTGAAGGAGGCTGCCGGCTGATGTGCGCCTGGGATACGAAGCCCGAGACCGTGGATGCCTTCTTGCGCGATCTCGGCGCGGCACTCGCCGGCTGAGCGGGGCGAGGTTCACGCTGCCGCCGACGGGCGTCAGTGCGCGTCGCGGGCGCAGCGGAAGCCGATGTTGTGATGGCCAGCCGTGGCGCGCCGGGAGACGCCCTTGCCGCGCCATGTGCTGCGCAGCGTTGGCCGGCCGGTATCGGCGGCACCGCCGCGGGTAACGCGGTCGGCGAGGCGGTCGGGATGCTCGCGGCCGTCGTCCGCGCGATAGGGATAGGGTCGGGCGATGCTCGACGTCCACTGGTGCACATTGCCGGTGAGGTCGTGAATGCCCTCGGGTGTGGCGCCGGCGGGGCGTGCAGCGACGGGCACGGTTTCGCCCCAGCCCTGGCCGAAGCGCGCGCGTGTGGCATCGGGGGCGGCATCACCCCAGGGATAGCGCCTGGCGGTGGTGCCCCGGGCCGCGAATTCCCATTCGGCTTCGCTCGGCAGGCGTTTGCCGAGAGCGGCGCAGTAGGC
>JAGRKR010000214.1 GCA_020442225.1 Hyphomicrobiaceae bacterium
CTCGGTTCGCTGAAGCCCGGCAGCGCCGGCGACGCCACCGTGCTCACCATCAAGGAAGGCGAGTTCGACTACGAGGACGTCGTCGGCGAGCACATCACCGGCGACCGCCGCATCTTCTCCGAGGGCGTCGTCCTCCACGGCAAGTGGTGGCACTCGGCCGACTGATCCGGACGGCCGCGCGAGGCTCCCTTCCGTGACCGGGAGGGAGCCGTCACCGACGGCGCCGAAGCGCTCTAGAAGCGCACCTCTTCCTCTTTCTCGATCTTGTCGGTGTCGAGCCGCATGCCGAGGCCCGGCCCGTGCGGCAGGGCGATCATGCCCTGCTGCGGTTCGATCGGATGCTTGAGGAAGTGCATGTGGATGGCGTTCCACTTCACCAGGAACTCCTGGTAGGGCGTGTGGATCGGCGACTGGGTCACCGAGAAGTGGATGGTGGCCGGGCTGGAATGTCCGTGCGGGATCGTGATGAGGTCGTGCACGGTCGCATAGGCGGCGATCTTCAGCACCTCCGACAGGCCGCCGCCCCAGTAGATGTCCGGCTGCAGCACGTCGAGCGCATCCTTCTCGACGAAGCGCTTGAAGCCCCAGCGCGTGTATTCGTGCTCGGCGCCTGAGAGCGGGATCGCGGTTTTCGCCTTCAGCTTGGCGTAACTGTCGATGCGGTCCGGCATGAAGCATTCCTCCAGCCAGCGCGGACGGAATTCTGCGATGCGTCCGGCGAGGTCGACGGCGTAGTCGAGATTGAAGCTCTGCCAGCAGTCCAGCATGATGTCGTAGTCGTCGCCGACCGCCTCGCGCACGGTCCGCACCAGCGCGACATTCTTCTTCATCCCCTCATGGCCGCTCATCGGCCCGTGGCGGAAGAACCACTTCTGCGCGGTGTAGCCGAGTTCGCGATAATGCTGCGCGCGCTCGCGCACGAGGCCGAGATCCTCGACCGCGAATCCCAGCATCGAGGCGTAGGCCGGAACCGCCTCGCGTGTCGGGCCGCCGAGAATGCGCCACACCGGCTGGCCGAAGGCATGGCCCTTGAGATCCCATAGCGCGCAGTCCACCGCCGAGATCGCCACCATCATGTGGCCCTGTCGGCCGTGCACCTGCAGGCGGTGCATCTGGTCCCACAGCAGTTCGATGGCGAGCGGGTCCTTGCCCATCAGCATCGGCGCGAGCTGGGTGAGGATCAGATAGGAGCACTCCTTCCAGATCGGCCCGGCCGTCCCGGTCACGCCGGCGTCGGTCTCGATCTCGAGGAAGTCGGCGGTGATACGCAGATGATTGTCGTCGATCTGCGTGCCGCCTTCCCAGACGCCCGCCTTGCGATAGTCCGGATAGATGTCGATCGGCCGCACCAGCCGGTCTTCCCACATCGGCCCGTCGGTGGTGACCGTGCCGGTCAGCCGCCGCACGCGGATGCGCGTGATCTTCATGATGTCCTCCCTGCCCGAAATATTGTCGCGCGCACCGTCTTTGCGGGCGTCCGCGAGCAACTTAGGGCAGGTGAGGGGCCATGCGCACTACTTCTCTCCGCCACCGTCCGGCCAGCGCAGGCCGAACAGGCTGGCGATGAAGATGCCGAGGCCGAGACCGCCAAGGAGCAGGATCAGGTCGATGGCGAGCCGCGCATCGAAAGCGCCGCGGATGTCGAACACGACGATGACCAGCAGCAGCACCGCTGCGCCGTAAAGTCCGAGGAAGGCATTGCGCCGGCGCGGTTCGAGCTTGCTGGCCGACAGCCCCATGACGCCAATGGGCAGCAGCACGACGAGCGCCGCCAGCAAAACGAAGGGCAAGGCTTCCCACATGGCCGGTTCCTCCACTCTCCCGCCGGTCATTCTCGGGGCAGTTTCGTCCCGTAACAACCGCCCGGCGTTGATCGTGGTCAATCGCCGGGTCCGGCGGCCCCAAGGGCAGCGACGACCTCGGCATCGGGAACCTGATGGAAGTCATCGTAATAGGCGCCGATCGATCCGAAGAGCGGATGCGCTTCGAGGCAGACGACGTCATCGGCTTCGCGCCGTATCGCGTCCAGCGTGTCGTCCGGTGCAACCGGCACGGCGAGTACCAGCCGCGCCGGCCTGTGGGCGCGCAGCGCATGCAGCGCCGCCCGCATGGTCGCGCCAGTGGCAAGCCCGTCATCGACGACGATGACCGTGCGCCCGGCAACGTCCGGCGGCTTGCGCTGGCCGAGATAGGCGTGCCGGCGCCGTTCGATCTCCGCGAGTTCTGCCCGGCAGACCGCGGCGAACTCCTCCTCGCTGACGCCGGCTGCTGCGATCACGTCCTTGTTGCGCACGATGGTCGGTGCGGCGCCGTCCACCACCGCGCCCATCGCCAGTTCCTTCTGGCCGGGCAGGCCGATCTTGCGCACCAACAGAAGGTCGAGCGGAGCGGCGAGGGCGCGGGCGATCTCGAGCGCCACGGGCACGCCACCGCGCGGCAGGGCGAGCACCAGCGGCCGCTCCGCCCGGTAGCGCATCAGCGCCGCCGCGAGCCGCACCCCGGCATCCGTCCGGTCTCGGAAGGGCATCGGCCTCCTCCTCCTTCGACGGGTCAGTCTGACGGCGCGTCCGCCTCTGCGGTTTGACCGCGATCAATCTGGGGATTTGCCCGCCGCGCCGCCTGGTAGCGTTTCAGCATCGTGCTGAAGGTCGTGGTCAGCGCCGTCTGGATGTCGGGCTTGTGCTCGAGCGCGGCCAGCGTCATCCCCGCCGCCTCGATGGTCGACAGGCCCTCGCGCCGGGCCTCGCGGCGAAGCTGGCCGTAGAGCGATGGGCGGCGCGGCTTCAGCGCAATGCGCCGGCCTTTGAGGAGCCAGGCATTGCGCCACCACAGGGTCTTCGCCTGGCTCCATGTCCCGTCGAGCAGGATCACGCCCTCGATGTCGGCGAGCGCCCGGTCCTGGTCGGCGAGCGGCTTACCCTTGCGGTCGAAGGCGGCGATCTCGCGCCCGGGCGGGAAATCGGCAGCGCGGGTGGCTCCGAGGAAGAGCGTCGCCCAGCGCTTCGGATCGGCCGGGCGGCCGAGCGCCTTGGCGAGGCTCG
>JAGRKR010000025.1 GCA_020442225.1 Hyphomicrobiaceae bacterium
TTCGAGCCTGGTGTCGCCGAGCATTCCGGCGAAGGTTTCGACGATCCCGGCAAGCCCGGCCCGGATCACCTCGTCGTCAGGCAATGGGCGTGGATCGGGTTCGTCCTGATGCGGACGGTGGCCGTACATTTGCAGTTCGAGGATGACGCGATCGGTCGGCGAGGAGGCGTGGTAGGGCTCGTAGCCGTCATCGAAGGGAAGCTCGTAGGTCATGGCGTGTCTCCGTCGGTTGTGGCCGCGCCTATCGCGGCCTGACAGCGAAACCCGGCCGCGGCCCGGGCGCGGCCGCACCGAAGGCCGAAGCGAAGCGGAGGACGGCGCAGCCGTTGCGGCCGTGACCGGGGCGTGGCAGGGGTCGCCTCTCGGGCAGGCCGTGGGCGCGGCCTCCCCGCTGGACCTGCCGTCATGCCTGCCGGCGCTTCGGTGCCGCCGCCCCTGCCCGCCTGCCGGCGCGAGGCGATCATCCAGGCGGCAGGAAGAGACGGGCATCTTCCGGGACGAGCTGTTCGCTGAGCCATGCTGCGAGACGCGCCGGACCGAGATGGCGCAGATCATCGTTGAAATCACCGAGCTGCGGCCGCAACGCCAATGCGAGGATTCCGGCTTCGCCTGCGCGCTGGCTGAGACGCTCGATGCCATGCCGGCCAGCGGCGTCCGCATCGGCGGCGATGTAGAGGCGGCGGCAATTGGTCGGGAAGGTCAGGCCGGCGAGATGATTGGCCGAGGTGGCGGCGGCCACCGGCAGCGTTGGCATCACCGTTCGAAGCGAGGCCATCGTCTCAAGACCTTCGCCGGCGGCCATGACCGGGATCGGCAGATCGGGATCGAGGCCGAGCCAGATGCCGTTGCCAAAAAGATGACCGAGCGAGCGGCGAGGATCCACGAGTTGGGCCTTGCCGATATTGCCGCTCGGATCGAACCCAGAGGAGAGGTACGTTCGTTGCAGGCCAGTGATCCTCCCATCAAGGTCGGTGACAGCGGCGATCAAGGCAGGAAGCGTGAGTGTCTCGCCGGTCACGAGATCGCGATAATAGCAGCCCGAGTGGAAACGCAGCGCACGCTCGCGACCGGGGAGCAGGATACCACGGCCGACGAGGTAGCGTTCGGCGAGCGTGCCAGGGATCGGCTGCGACATGGCGAACAGGCGACGTGCTGCATCTGGCGAACCACGTGGCGCGGCGGGCGGCTGCCCTGCGTTAACGGGTTCGGGCTGCGGCATGACCAGAAAACGTCGGGCCTCGTCGGCAACCTCGCGGAACTCGGTCAGGCCGCAGCTTTGTTCGATGACGTCGAGCAGATCGCCATATTCGCCGGTCGCTTCGTCCACCCACTTGCCAGCAGAGCCCCTGGCGTTGTCCTTCAACCGGACGTGCATGGAGCGGCCGCGCGTGTTGCGGACATCGCCGACGATCCAGTGATTGCCGGAACGATGTCCGTTGGAGAGATATTCGCGGCACGCTGCCTCAGCGTTTTCGCTGAGGCAGCGTGCCAGTTCGGAGGCCGAGCCGGTCATGATCGCCTCCGCTCAAGCCGCCGCGATGCGGTCGGTGACCCCGACCAGCGTGTGACGATCGAGGAGCGTGGCAAGGATGGCTGAGCCTTGCGCGCCGGTCGGGCTGAACAGCCTCAACCTCCAGGAGATGATCTCGGAGATCAGGCCGAGGGCCTTGAGCCGGGAGACCATCGCATCGGTGAAGCCGATTAGCTCGACACGGTAGTCGTTCATGACCCGGCTGCGCCGTAGGATCAGGCCATCGGCAAGCTGCAATCCGATCCGTCCATCGACCAGCCCTGCCCATGCTTCATCCGGCGTCAGCGTTGGTACATCGTCAAGACCGAGATTGCGGAACATCGTCGCAACCTGCGTCGGCGCGATGTGACGGCCGATGATGCGTTCGCCGGTGTCAGTCTGGATGCGATAGACCCGGCAGTCATGATCCGGCAGTCGCCGCCAGATCGGCAGGAGGAGCCCAGTGACGATGTGGAAGGTGCTGGTGGTGAACTCCGGGACGGCGGCGACTTCGGCCTGCCAGAGTTCGCAGAACAGTTTTCGTTCAGTCGGTTGCCAGTGGGTTTCTGCAAGGGCGTCGATGCCGAAACGCAGTTCGTCGGTCGGCCTGAGCAGACGCACGCGGTGCTCTATCGTGCCATCGTCGAGCATCAGGCTTGCTGTCGGCAGCTGTATTGCCGCGCGGCTCGACCGCGTATTTGCGAGAAAGAGTGATTGCGGTTCCGCGCGAGAAATCGCCAGTGCATCCCCCAGGCCGAGCGGGCGGATGCGGTCCTTGCGCGCGACGGTCAGCACATGCGACTGCGCGCCCGAAACCGGATGCGTGTAGACGATGCGCCGATCGGTGACAACGATGCTCTCGGCCGTGACCGTCTCCAGCCCCTTGTCGTAATTGCCGGCGGCAATGGCTCCTTCGACTTTCGCCGTCATCAACTGCTCGAACACGTCGAACAACAGATTCTGGGTTTCGATACGCAGCGCGAGCAGGCGGTTGAGCCAGGTCGTGATCGGCGGCAGTTCGTCGCGCAGGCCGCCCTCGTCCGTCGTCAGCGACAGACCGGTGACGGTCTCGAAGGTCGTCAGCGAACAGCCTTCGATCTTGCCCTGATGCAGCAGATAGTAGAATTGGCGGAGCGCCGCCCGGGCATAGGGGCTTTCAAGATTGTCCTCGGACCGGAACAGCCCTGCCCCACCTGTCTGGCGCTGGCCGCGCGTAATCGCACCCAGCGTGTCGAGCCGCCGCGCAATGGTTGACAAGAAGCGCTTGCCCGCCTTCACATTGGCGGCCATCGGCCGGAACAGCGGCGGCTGCTTCTGATTTGTGCGGTGGGTCCGCCCAAGCCCCTGAATGGCATTGTCGGCACGCCAGCCGGCTTCAAGCAGATAGTGCTTGCGCAGCCTCTGGTTCTTCACGCCGAGATCGGCATGATACGATCGGCCGGTGCCGCCGGCATCGCTGAAGACGAGGACGCTTTTGTCGTCATCCATGAAGCTCTGCGTCTCGGCGAGATTGGCAGATCCTGGGCGGCTTTCGACGGCGAGCCGGTCGATGCCGTCGCGGCCGGTCTTCTTCACGATACGGCGC
>JAGRKR010000215.1:0-2812 GCA_020442225.1 Hyphomicrobiaceae bacterium
CAGCGCCTGCTCGCTGCCGCCCTACTCGCTGTCGGCCGAGGTGATCGGCGAGTTGGAGCGCCAGTCGGAGGCGCTGGCCCGCGCCCTCAATGTCGTCGGGCTCATGAACGTACAGTTCGCCATCAAGGACCAGCAGGTCTACATCCTCGAGGTCAACCCGCGCGCCAGCCGTACCGTGCCGTTCGTCGCCAAGGTGATCGGCGTGCCGGTGGCCGGCATCGCCTCGCAGATCATGGCGGGCAAGCCGCTCACAGAGTTCAACCTCGTCAAGCGGCCGCTCAACCACGTCGCGGTCAAGGAGGCCGTCTTCCCGTTCGTGCGCTTCTCGGGGGTGGATCCAATTCTCGGCCCGGAGATGCGCTCGACCGGCGAGGTGATGGGCATCGATCGCGATTACGCGGTCGCGTTCGCCAAAAGCCAGCTCGGCGCCGGCCAGAAGCTGCCACAGAGCGGCACAGTGTTCGTTTCGGTCAAGGACCGGGACAAGGAGCGGATCGCGGCGCCCGTCCAGGAGCTGGCCGAAATGGGCTTCCGCGTCATCGCCACGCGCGGAACCAAGCGCTACCTCGACTCGCTCGGCATCGCCTGCGAGCAGGTGAACAAGGTTCTGGAGGGACGGCCCCACGTCGTCGACGCTATGAAAAACGGGGAGGTGAGTCTCGTTTTCAATACAACCGAAGGTTCAGCAGCGCTCGCAGATAGCAAGGATATCCGGCGCACAGCCTTGCTCAACAATATTCCCTACTATACAACCCTTTCAGGGGCACTCGCGGTAACACGAGCGATAAAGGCCCTCAAGGCCGACATCCTCAAGGTGGCTCCATTGCAGAGCTATGCGTTCCGCGCTTCTTGAGGCGCAGGTCGCAGTGAGGCGGATGATCGGTCGGAAGTCTCTTCCGAGTGCATGCGTAAGCTGAACTAGCCCTGGCTGTGCAAGCCGGGGCACATCGGAGACGTTAGCCATGGCGATGGAAAAGGTGCCTATGACTGTCGAGGGCTTCAATGCGCTCGAGACAGAGCTGCATCGTTTGAAATCGGTGGAGCGTCCCCGCATCATTCAGGCCATCGCTGAGGCGCGCGCGCACGGAGATCTTTCCGAGAACGCCGAGTATCACGCGGCCAAGGAAGCGCAGGGGCTCAACGAGGGGCGCGTCGCCGAGCTCGAAGACAAGCTGTCGCGCGCGGACGTCATCGACACCTCGAAGCTCTCCGGCACCACGGTCAAGTTCGGCGCCACTGTGACGCTCGAGGACGAGGACACCGGCGAGAAGGCCAAGTACAAGCTCGTGGGTGAGTACGAGGCCGACGTCAAGCAGGGCAAGGTCTCGATCAGCTCGCCGATCGCACGGGCGCTCATCGGCAAGTCCAAGGGCGACACCGCCGAGGTGACGACGCCCAAGGGCCCGCGCTCCTACGAAGTGCTGAAAATCGAGTACAAGTAGTCCCTCGCTCAGCGCTCCGGCGCCGGCGCTGCGACGGGAACGCCCGCCTCGAACTTGGCGCGGCGGATGGTCAGGTGTGTCTTGACGGTGGCGACGTTCGGGGCCGCCGTCAGGGTGCCGATGACGAAATCCTGGAACGTCGTGAGGTCGCTCGCCACGCACTTCAGCAGGTAATCCATGTCTCCCGAGAGCATGTAGCACTCGCGCACGATCGGCCAGGTCAGGACGAGGTTCTCGAACGCCCGCAAATCGACCTCGGACTGGGCATTGAGGCCGACCATTGCGAAGGCCGTCAGCGTGTAGCCGACGGCCTTTTCGTCGAGCAACGCGAAGTAGCTCTGGATGATTCCTGCATCCTCCAGCGCCCGCACGCGACGCAGGCAGGGCGGCGGCGAGATGCCGACGCGGCGCGCCAGCTCGACGTTGGTCATGCGGGCATCGGCCTGAAGATGCTTCAGGATGCGCCAATCCGTAGCATCGAGGCGCGCATGCATGGGCGATAAGCGTTCCTTCAGGACGATGCGTGGCGAGTCGGTCACGAGCTGTAGCGGGGACATCGTATACGATGCCGGACATTCCCGCCCGTGCCCCTCCCCGAGGTTGGGGCGGGCCCGAGACGTGCGAGCGACATTAGAGCGGGCGCAGGCGCGAGGGAAGCAGCGTCGCGCTCTCCCGGCACTCGCCAGCCCATGAGGAGGTCCGATGGCTCAGACGGCGCATGGCCCGAACGGCGCGGCAGGCACCGCGAGGCCGCTGGCGGGCGCGCGGGCGTGGCTGATCACCGACGGCAAGACCGGCATGGACGTGCAGGTGGCCGGCGTCGCCGAGGAGCTGGGCGTGCTGGCCGAGGTCAAGCGCGTCGATCCGAAGGGGCTCTGGCGCTTCGCCGCGCCCTGGGGGCCGGCGCAACCTTCCGACCGCCTGGGCAAGCCGGGCAGCGCTTTCATGCCGCCATGGCCCGACATCGCCATCGCCACGGGCCGGCTTTCCATCCCCTATATCCGCGCCATCCGCAAGGCGGCGGGGCCGAGGACCTTCACCGTGGTGCTGCAGGACCCAAAGACCGGACCGGACACGGCGGATCTCATCTGGGTGCCCGCGCATGACCGCCGTCGGGGGTTCAATGTCATCACCACGCTGACGGCGCCGCACAGCTTCACAGCCGAGCGGTTTGCCCGGCTGCGCCAATCGCCGCCGCCCGCCATCGCCGCGCTGCCGGCGCCACGCATCGCGGTCGTACTCGGCGGCAAGAATGCCGTCTATCGCTTCACCGAGGAGGACGACCAGCGCTTCGGCATGGCGCTGAAGTCGCTTGCCGCGCTCGGCGTCAGCTTCATGGTGACCCCCTCGCGCCGCACGCACAAGCGGCT
>JAGRKR010000215.1:2892-5219 GCA_020442225.1 Hyphomicrobiaceae bacterium
GCCTCATCGTGACAGCCGACTCCGTCAACATGACGGGCGAGGCGACCGCCACCGGCCGTCCGGTGTACGTTTTCGCACCGAGCGGGGGATCGGCGAAATTCTCGCGCTTTCACGAGGCTTTGCACGCCTATGGCGCCACGCGGCCGCTTCCTGCGTCGTTTGAGCGGCTTGAGTCCTGGTCGTACGCCCCGCTACTCTCCGCGCACGTCATCGCTGCGGAGATCGAGCAGCGCTGGAGCAAGCGGCGCCAGGCGTTGCCGGGCCTGTTCCATGACGGCCGCAAGACTGCTCAGGACTGAACGATGGCGGCCCCGCCGGGCCGGGTCGACGGGGACAGTCGGACAGCGAAGGGGACCATGAGCATGGGTCATCTGAATATCGAGCGGCTCAAGGGGACGGTCCTGCTGCGGGACCCCTACGACTACATCGTCGTGCCGGGCTTCCTGTCGGAGGCCAGCATCAAGGCCATCAACGCGACCTATCCGCCGATCACCAAGGGCGGCAGCTTCCCCATCGAGAGCCTGGCGGAGAGCATGACGATCAAGGAGGTGATCGCGGAGCTCGACGGTCCGGTGTTCGAGGCGGCCGTCGCCGAGAAGTTCGGCGTGGACCTGACCGACCGGCCGAAGATGTACTCCCTCAGGGGCTATACCCGCGCCAAGGACGGGCAGATCCACACCGATTCCAAGGACAAGATCCTGACCGTTCTGCTCTACCTCAACGACGGCTGGGCGCACGAGGGCGGGCGGCTGCGCATCCTGCGCAATGGTCGCGACGTCGACGACTTCGCCGCGGAAGTGCCGCCCGACAACGGCACGCTGCTGATCTTCCGGCGCTCCGACACCTCCTGGCACGGCCATCACCCCTTCGAGGGGCCGCGCCGCTCGCTGCAGATGAACTGGATGACCAGCGAGGGCTCGAAAGGCTGGCATCGGGTCCGGCACAAGATATCGGCGGCCGTGAAGCGTCTGACGGCGGCCTGAGGCGGCGCCCCCGCCGGGTGTGGCGTCTTGGCGCTTTTCGCAATGACGCGAAAGTGACAATCTTTGGCGCGAGTTACGGTGTAAATGTGAGTCCCGGTGGCCAGCTGTGATGGGCAGCACGACCACTTCCTGACCCATTGATCTGATGTGCGCGCCTCGGTGACTCATGAGAGAACTCGGACTGGCCATCTACCCGGCCCCTCATGCTGGTGTCCTCGACTTCCTTGCCCTTGCCGCGGTCTGCTACGCCGGCCTGCTGACGATCTACTTCGGCATCGGAGGCCTGCTCCATTGGCTCAACGCGCGCCATCCTGAGCGCCGCATCCAATCCCGTCCGCAGAAAAACCAGATCGCCATGGAGATCCGCCAGAGTCTCCTGTCCCTCTCGACCATCGCCGTGTACGTGGCGGCCGGCGTGTTCGCCCAGGCCAAGGGCTGGACCATGGCGCCGCTGGAGCTCGGCTGGCTCTCCGTGATCGGCATGGGGCTCGTGTCGCTGGTGCTCTACGACGCCTGGTTCTACTGGGGCCACCGGCTCATGCACACCGCGCCGCTCTACCGGTTTCACGCGCATCATCACAAGAGCATCGTGCCGACGCCCTGGTCGAACAACAGCGACAGCCTCGTCGGAGCCTTCGTCGAGCAATCCTACTTCCTCGTTATTCCCTTCCTCCTGCCGATCCCGCCGGACGTGCTGATCGCCCACAAGATCTACGATCAGATTTCCGGCATGGTGGGCCATGCCGGCCACGAGTACTTCGCCTCACCGATCGCGCGCCGCCCCTGGCCCATGGTCGCGACCACCTATCACGATCAGCACCACGGCTATTTTCGCTACAACTACGCCAACACATTCACGTGGTGGGATCGCCTGATGGGCACGCTGCATCCGACTTATGACGACGTCGTGCGCAAGTTCGAGACGAGCGACGCGCGGACGCCCGATGGCGGCAGTCGGCCGACGGGCGGCGCATCGGGCTCCGGGCCTACGACGACGGCCTCCTGAGGGGCTTTGCGCCCCGAGGGCATTGCGTCAGGCCGCCTTGCCGCCGCCATCCCCGAGACCCTGCTGGGTCAGCCACGCTTCCAACGCCTCGGGCAGGCCGTCGAGCGGACGATAACCATTGCTCACCAGGGCATAGGCGCCGTTGCTCGGACCGACGAGGAGGCACGGAAAGCCGGAGATGCCGGCCTGCTGCGCCGTCAGGAAGTCGCGAAACGTCGTATTGCGGGCCTCCGCCGACAGCAGCGCCTGCTCGAAGTCGGCGGCATCCTCGCCATGGCTGGCGGCGATCTCGGCCAGGACACCGGCTTGCGTGACGTCACGGTTTTCCGCGTAGAAGG
>JAGRKR010000215.1:5319-7040 GCA_020442225.1 Hyphomicrobiaceae bacterium
GAAGAAGGCGAAGTCGAACGGCTGGCCCGACGCCGCCGAGACCCGCGTCCAGGCCCCGCGGATCTTCTCCTTGTCCTCGGCGCGCATGGGGTGCGTATTGCCGGCCCGCAGCCCACCCATGACCACGCGCACCGGCAAGCGGCCGGCAAACTGCTGCGCCAGCGCGGCGATGACGGGGGAGAAGCCGTAGCACCACGAGCACATGGGGTCGGCGACGTAGAGGAAATGCGGTCCGCCCGTTTCGTCGCTCATGTCGCCAATCTCCTTTGACGGTGAAATCGGGGCTCAGTGCCGCAAATGCGTGATTGAGCCCGACCAGCCAATTGGATAAAAACGCCACAACTCCCACACAACAGCGCAAGCGAGGCTGTTTGCCCATGGCGAACCCGCAATACGTCTATCACATGCACAAGCTGTCGAAGGCCTACCCGGGCGGCAAGCAGGTGCTCAAGAACATTTCGCTGTCGTTCCTGCCCGGCGCAAAGATCGGCGTGGTGGGTCTCAACGGCTCGGGCAAGTCGACGCTGCTCAAGATCATGGCCGGCGCCATCGACGACTACATCGGCGAGGCCTGGGCCGCAGACGGCGTGACGGTGGGCTACCTGCCGCAGGAGCCCGAGCTCGACCCCGACAAGACCGTGCTCGAGAACGCCATGGAGGGCGTCGGGGAGAAGAAGGCGATCCTCGATCGCTACAACGAGCTGGCGGCCGACTATTCCGACGACACCGCCGAGGAGATGGCGCAGCTCCAGGACCAGATCGACAGCCAGAACCTCTGGGATCTCGAATCGCAGGTCGAGCAGGCGCTCGACGCCTTGCGCTGCCCGCCGGGCGATGCCGGCGTCACGAATCTCTCGGGCGGCGAGAAGCGGCGCGTGGCGCTCTGCAAGCTGCTGCTGGCAAAGCCGGACATTCTGCTGCTCGACGAGCCGACGAACCATCTCGACGCGGAATCCGTCGCCTGGCTCGAGCGCTTCCTGCGCGAGTACGCCGGTTGCATCATGCTCGTCACACACGATCGCTACTTCCTCGACAACATCACCGAGTGGACGCTCGAGCTCGATCGCGGCGAGGGCGTGCCCTACAAGGGCAACTACTCGAGCTGGCTCGCGCAGAAGGCGAAGCGGCTCGAGGTGGAGAAGGGGCAGGAGGAAGCGCGGCAGCGCACCCTCAAGCGAGAGCTCGAATGGATCCAGGCCAGCCCGCGCGCCCGGCAAGCCAAGTCGAAGGCGCGTATCCGGGCTTATGATGAGCTCGCCGCCCAGGCCGCCCGCGAGGACGCCGGCCGCGCCCAGATTCAGATCGCACCCGGCCCGCGCCTCGGCGACGTCGTCATCGAGGCCGAGGGGCTCACGAAGGGGTTCGGCGATCGACTGCTGATCGAGGGCCTCTCCTTCAAGCTGCCGCCGGGCGGGATCGTCGGCGTCATCGGCCCGAACGGCGCCGGCAAGAGCACGCTCTTCAAGATGCTGACCGGGCTCGAGGAGCCGGACGCCGGCAGCATCCGCATCGGTGACACCGTCAAGATCGCCTACGTCGACCAGTCGCGCGCCCATCTCGACGACAAGAAGACGGTCTGGGAGGAAATCTCGGGCGGCAACGACATCATCAAGCTTGGTGGCGTGCGTGAGGCGCCGTCGCGCGCCTACGTCGGCGCCTTCAACTTCAAGGGGGCCGATCAGCAGAAGAAGGTCGGTCTGCTCTCGGGCGGCGAGCGCAAC
>JAGRKR010000216.1:0-1969 GCA_020442225.1 Hyphomicrobiaceae bacterium
GGCTATTCGTCGCGATAGACGCGCTCGCGCCGTTCGTGGCGCTCCTGCGCCTCGATGGACAGCGTCGCGATCGGCCGTGCGTCGAGACGCTTCAGGCTGATCGGTTCGCCGGTTTCCTCGCAATAGCCGTAGGTCCCGTCCTCGATCCGATCCAGCGCGGAGTCGATCTTGGCGATCAGCTTGCGCTGGCGGTCGCGGGCCCGCAGTTCGATCGCGCGGTCGGTCTCCGACGACGCACGGTCAGCAAGGTCCGAGTGATTCTGGCTTTCGTCCTGAAGATGCTGGAGGGTCTCGCGCGCCTCGCGCAGAATCTCCTCCTTCCAGGCCAGCAACTTCTGACGGAAGTACTCGCGCTGGCGCTCGTTCATGAACTCTTCCGATTCGCTCGGCCGGTAGTCGTCGACACGCGAACGCGGCATGGAAGCTCCTGAAGGTCGGCTACGAATTGGCGCGGAATATAGCGATGCGATTCCGCTGGGACAATAACCGTTCGTTGACGGAGCGATGACGCTCGCGTGTCTAAAAAGTGGCCGCTTTCTGCGGAAAAATCAGTCAGCCGCTGCGCCGCGCGGTGATTTCGTCGAGCAGGCGCGCCATCTCGCGTTCGAGATCGTTGACCGAGGCCTCGCCCTCTTCGGAGAGCGGCGGTTCCTCTTCGCTGCCGGTTGGCGGCGCTTCCGTCTCGCTGAGATGGGCGGTGTAGGTTTCGGCTTCCTCCGCGATAAGGCGAGGCTCGGCCTCGCTCTCGGGCTCGAATTCGGGCTCCGGTTCGGCGTCGGGTACCGGCATCTCCGGCGGCACGAAGCGGCCGGGCGATTCGCCCGGAAATCCGTCCGCCGCGTAGGCGGCGCTCGTGATGCTCGCCTGCCGCGTTGCCACGAAGCTGGCGCCGACGTCCTCCTCGACGCTCGCCATGGCTTCCGCAGCCGGTTCCTCGTCCACGAGGGCGGGCGGGGTCTCCGCCATCACGACTGGCTCGGGCGGCGGCTGGGGGACCGGGATCGGTGGCGGAGTCACGGGAATCTGACGGCGCGCGGTGGCTGCCGATGGTGCCGGGCTTGCGGCGACGGCGCGCGGTGCCGGACGGGCGAGGGGGATCGACGCCTCTGCGCGTGCAACCGGCTCGGGCGCGACAGGCTTCGGCTCCGCCACCTGCGGGGTGCGGGCGATCTGCGGCACCTGGGGCACCGGCTGTGATGTCTGCGAGGAGCGGGCGATCTGCGGCGCCGCCGGCTGCGGCGGAAGCTGCTGCGCCGGCTGTTGCTGCTGCTGTTGCTGCAGGGCAGCCCGCGCGGCGGCGGCCTGCTGGGGCGTGAGCTGCGGATTGCGCTGGCGCGAGCGCTGGATCGCCTGTTCCACGACAACGTCGCCATTGCCGCCGATCAGGAGGAGGTGTTCGACATTGTCGCGGCGCACCAGCACCAGCTTGTGGCGCCGGTCGATCGGCATGGTGTCGACCACGGCCAGACGTGGCACGCGGCCCCGGCCGATGCCGCCGAAGCTGATGCCGGAATAGCGGCGCACCAGCCAGATCACCACGGCGATGAGGATGAGGACGACGGCGGCGGTCAAAAGGAACTGCACGACCACCGCGCCCCATGGGCCGAAGATCGGTTCGAGCAGATCCCGCATGTCCGCACCCCTCTCGTCCAGCGCTCGTGTCACGCGAATGTGGCGGATCGGTGGTCTGAGGCGGCGTCAGCGAATCGCCATCCTCACCAATGGCACTGTGGACTTTTCCGGTGATAGGGCCGCAATGCAAGGGATGGTCGTGTAGTCTCATTGAATTCTGGCGTTTTCCCCCGCATCCTCGCCGTCGGGCAGCGGCATTGATTCTCAAGCGCGCACATCAATCATCGCAGCGGCGAGGAGCCACTCGGGACGGCATGAGCGAACGCGCCACGCAACCGGCCAGCATCGGGCCGTTCGTCGATCGCTCGCAGCGTATCAGCGGTGTCGGCCGGCTGAT
>JAGRKR010000216.1:2019-2616 GCA_020442225.1 Hyphomicrobiaceae bacterium
CCGGACCGGGCGGAACCCTTCGTCCTCGGCCTGCTCGCCATCCTTGCCGTGATCGGGGTGATCACGCTGCTCGCCGGCGCCATCGGGCTGGTGCGCTTCGCCGGGCGCGGGCAGGAGGATTCGCTCGGCAAGGACGTTGTCGATGCCATGGGCGACGGGCTGGTGGTCACCGGCGCCGACGGCCGCATCGTCTACGCCAACCAGGCCTATGCCGCGCTCACCGGGGCGACCGACGCCCGCGACGTGCGCTCGCTGGAGCGCCTCTTCCTCAACGACGATGAAGCGGCGAAGGCGATCTACCGCATCAGCGGCGCGCTGCGCGAAGGCCATGCGGCCGAGGATGAAGTGCGCATGCCGGTGCCGCTCGACGGGAATGAGGGCGGCGGCGCGCGCTGGTACCGCATCTCCGCCCGCGTCCTGCCGCAGCACGGCCGCCGCAAAGCGCTGACCGCCTGGACCGTCGCCGATGTCAGCCGCGAGCGGGCGCGGCAGGAGGCGGTGTTCCAGGACCTGCAGCACGCCATCGACTATCTCGATCATGCGCCGGCGGGCTTCTTCTCGGCCGAGCCGGACGGCCGCATCGTCTATCTCAACGCG
>JAGRKR010000217.1:0-3509 GCA_020442225.1 Hyphomicrobiaceae bacterium
TCCTCGATCAATGGCCAGAAGGGCCAGATGGGACAAGCCAACTATTCGGCCGCGAAGGCGGGCGACATCGGCTTCACCAAGGCGCTGGCGCAGGAAAACGCCGCCAAGGGCATTACCGTCAACGTGATCTGCCCCGGCTATATCGGCACGGAGATGGTCATGGCGGTGCCGAAAGAGGTGCTGGAGAAATCCATCATTCCCCAGATCCCCGTGGGCCGACTGGGACAGCCCGCCGAGATCGCGCGCTGTGTCGTGTTCCTGGCGGCCGACGAGGCCGGCTTCATCACCGGCTCGACGCTGACCGCAAACGGTGGCCAGTACCTGATCTGACGCGTTCTTGCGATGAGGGCGCAGCAGAGCACGCGCACGGCGACGTTGCGTGGAATCGTCGCCATCGTGCTCTGGGCGGGGCTGGCGACGCTCACCACGCTGGCGCGCCCTGTGCCGCCATTCCAACTCGCCGCCATGACGTTCGCCATCGCGGCCGTGCTCGGACTGCTGCTGGGGTGGCGGCAGGGCGTCCGGCTCGCGGAGTTGCAGCGCGTGCCCATCCGCGCCTGGGTCCTGGGCATCTACGGCCTGCTCGGCTTTCACGCCTGCTACTTCTTCTCGCTGTCGGCGGCCCCTGCCGTCGAGGCCAATCTCATCAACTACACCTGGCCGTTGCTGATCGTGGTGATGTCGGGTCTCCTGCCGGCCTCGCTCGGCGGCGGCCGGCTGCGCTGGTGGCACCTCGCTGGCGCGCTGCTCGGCTTCGCCGGGACGGTGCTGCTGCTGGGCGCGGGTGAACGCGCGCAGTTGAGCGGCAGTTTCGCCGGGTATGCCGCCGCATTCGCCTCGGCCTTCATCTGGTCCAGCTACTCGGTGGCTTCGCGGCTGTTTCCGGGCGTTCCCAATCATGCGGTGACCGGCTACTGCGCGGGAACGGCCTTAGGCGCGCTCGGCCTGCACCTGGCGCTCGAGACGACGGTCTGGCCGGCCGTCGCCACAGCCTGGCTGGCCATTGTCGCAGCGGGCGTCGGCCCCGTCGGCCTCGCGTTTTTCCTATGGGACGACGGGGTCAAGCACGGCCACATCCGCGTTCTCGGCGTCGCGTCCTATGCCACGCCGCTGCTCTCGACGCTGCTGCTCAACTTCACGGGGCAGGGACAGGCCACAGCCAGCGTCTGGCTGGCCGCCGTGGCCATCTCGGCCGGCGCGCTCGTCGCCAGTCGCGAATTGCTCGTCGGCCCCAATAAAAAACGCACCCCATCCTGAGGATGGGATGCGTCTTCGAGATCGTCTGGCCTCGTGGCTCAGCCGCGCTGGCGTGACCGCACGATGCGCGGGAGTTCGTCGCCAAGGCCGCTGCCCGGCATGGTCGGTGCCGTGTGGCCCTGGTTGGTATCGGCGATGCCGCCGCCAGTCGCCTGCCTCGGCTCCGTCCACCAGCGCTCGATCTGCTCGCGCTCCGCGGCCATCGGGCCGGGGGTCGAGGTCGGCGTCGTGCGCTGCGGCTGACGCGCGTCGCTGGATTGCGTGTAGCCTGCGGGTTCGACGACCGGACGCTTGGCTATGGGGGGCGCGTGCTGGCCGCCAGCGAACCAGGCATCGATGAGGTCGAGCTCTTCGGCCGACAGGTTGAGGCCCTGGCTCCGACACCGCGCCACGACGAAGTTGCGGAAGCGGCCGGCGAACAGGTTGGCGGAGACGCCCTGCTCGAACCACGGGTCGGCTTCGCTGATGACCTCGAGCACGAAGCGGACGTCGTCGCGGCGCACGTCGAGACCAGTGTTCTGCACCCGCTGCGCGATGTTGCTGACGGTCTGCGACCCTGCCAGCCCGTTCTCGGTCAGCTCGCTGCTCATCGCCTCGAACAACTGGCGATATTCCGGCGGGGCGAGCGGCGGGGCCTGGCAGGCCTCGTGGATCCGCGCGATCGACTGCTGCAGAGCCGACGGGTTCTCCGCCTGCGGGCGGGCTTGCGGCTGCGAGCGCGGGGTCTCGGAGGCCGGCTGAGCCGGTGCCGCCTGAGCGCGCGGCGCTTCGTAGGTCGGCGCATGGGCCATCGGGCGCGGCGCTGCCGGCTCGGCGTCGTAGCTCGGCCGCGTCACCGGGGGCAGGGCGCGCGTCGGCGGCTCGACGGGAGCGGAGACGCGGATCGGCGGCGTCGGGGACGGCGGCTCCTGTGGGACGGTGCGCACCGGCCGCATATCGCCGATGTCGACGAGGTGCCGCCGCGGATCGTAGACGACATAGGGCGGCTGCTCGGAAAGCTTGAGGCTTTCAGGCAGGTTCGCCTGCAGGAAGGCACGGAAGGCGCCGAAGCCGGCCCAGCTCGTGCCGATCGTGCGGTCGTGTCCGAGGGCTCGCAGCGCGCGATCCGCCAGGGCCTCGATCGGCACGGGCGCCGTCGCAGCATTGACGCTCGCCATGATCTCTTCGGTGATCTCGCGACGGATCGCGTCGTAGTGGCCGGGGTCCAGCCGATCGGTCTCGAGGGCGGGCGCTTCCTCGCCGGGCAGGCGACCATCGACCAGGAACGCCAGTAGGTCCGCCTCGCGCACCTCGCCATCGCTGATGGCCGTGTAGGGGGCGGCCGTGTAGTCGTTCGCGAAGATCACCGTGCGCCGGGCATGCGCCCTGAGGCGGTGCAGCACGGGGGTGAAATCCGCATCGCCCGACAGGATGATGAACTCGTCGAAATAGGTCTCGTGCGTCAGGAAATCGCGGACATCCATGACCATGCGGATATCCGACGAGTTCTTGAGCTGCGCCGTCAGCGGCGGACAGTCGATGATCTCGAACCCGGCGCGCAGGAAGTGATGGCGCACGAACGGGAACGAGTTCATGTCCGTGGAGTTGTCCTGCGGGTTGCGCCGCGGCACGGGGTTGCCGTAGCAGCGGTTCATCACGATGCGCCGGTTGACGTCCGACTGCGGCCCATTGGTCGGCGTAATCAGGCGTCCGCTCTCGATCTGGCGCAGCCAGGACCCGGCGTCTTTCGCAAACTTCTTGGCCGCATCCTCGCTCTTGCGCTTGAGCGACAGATAAATGTTGTCGTAGTCGACGAACACCGCGCTAAGGCACGGTCCACCGGACTCCCGCTTCATGTTGAGACTACCCCCGCCTTCACCGCATTTGTCATGGGCGCGGAGTGTAGTGGCAGAACCGAGGGTCGCAAGCGCCGCCCGGGCAACGCTCTTGTGCTTCCTTTTAAATCGCAAGAATATCAATGGGATGCGTGGCATTTGTGAGTGTAACGAGTGGTGGATAAGCCTGCCACCTGGCCGGCGTCCGCGCGGCAGCGCCCATCAAACTCGATTCGCGCCCGTGGCGGTTCGAGTCGTTCCGGTCAGGCGCGGCTGAACGGGCGCGTCGGCGGAGTGGTCCTCACGACGCCTGATCGAGCATCATGTCCGCAGCCTTCTCCGCAATCATGGCCACCGGCGCGTTGGTATTGCCAGAGATGAGATTGGGCATGATGGAGCAGTCCACCACGCGCAGGCGCTCGATCCCCCGCACCCGCA
>JAGRKR010000217.1:3613-15333 GCA_020442225.1 Hyphomicrobiaceae bacterium
GTCTCGGCTTCCGGCCCTGGGCGATACTCGCAGAGCGTGTAGTCCTTCAGGCTGTCGGCATGCGCGAGCCTTCGGGCGAACTTCACGCCGGCCAGAGCGCACCGCCAATCGTAGTCGGTCGTCAGGTAGTTCGGGCGGATGGAGGGCGCGTCCGAAGGCTCGAGCGACGTGATGTGGACCGATCCGCGCGATGTCGGTCGAAGCTGGCACACGCTGAAGGTGAAGCCTGGGAACGAATGCGTCTTGCCGCCGGCCATTTCGGCCGAGAGCGCCGCGAAATGAAACTGGATGTCCGGGCCCTCGGACTCATCGAGCACCTGCGTGAACATGCCGGCGTGATTGATGCCGATGGCCATGGGTCCCGAGCGCGAGAGCGCGTACTTCAGACCGATCCCCAGTCGTCCTCGCCAGGATTTCAGGAGATCGTTGGTCGTAATCGGTTTCTTGCAGCGGAAGATCAGCCGGAACTGCAGGTGATCCTGCATGTTCTCGCCGACACCCGGCAGGTTGTGCACGACGGGCACGCCTCTGTCCTGCAGCAATTGCCCCTGGCCGACGCCGGACATCTCCAGCAAGGGCGGGCTCTGCACGGCGCCGGCGGCCAGGACAACTTCCCGGCCGGCCCTCGCGATGCGCGCGGCGCCCTTGTGGCGGTAGGCGACGCCGGTTGCCGTTCTGCCCTCGAACAGTACGCGGCTGACCAGCGCCTCGGTCTCCACGACGAGGTTCCGACGCTTGCGGGCAGGCTTGAGGTAGCAGACCGCCGTCGAGCTGCGCCTGCCGTTGTGCGTGAAGAGCTGGTAATAGCCGACGCCGTCCTGCGAGGGGCCGTTGAAATCGTCCGTGGTGCGGACGCCGAGCTCGTTGCCGGCACGAATGATGGCTTCCATGAGCTCGGGGCGCTCGTGGATGTCCGAGCACTTCAGCGGACCATCGCCGCCATGCAGCTCGCTCGGACCGCGCTCGTTCGTCTCGAGCTTGCGGAAATAGGGCAGCACGTCCTTCCAGGCCCAGCCGGGATTGCCGGCCTGCGCCCAGAGGTCGTAGTCACGCGCCTGGCCGCGGATGTAGATGAGGCCGTTGATCGAGCTGGAGCCGCCGAGCACCTTGCCCCGCGGCCAGTAGATCCGGCGTCCATTCAACTCCGGCTCGGCCTCGGTATGGAACCCCCAATTGTATCTGGGGTTGAACATGGTCTTGGCGTAGCCGATCGGGATGTGAATCCACGGATAGTTGTCGGCGGGTCCCGCCTCCAGAAGCAGCACCGTGAAGCGGCCGTTCGCGGTCAGGCGATTGGCCAGGACGCACCCCGCCGTGCCGGCACCGATGACGATGTAGTCGAACGTCCGCTCGCTGGCGTCCATCGAAAGTCCCTCGTTTCGCTCGTGAGCGAGCGATGGCAATGCCAGTGGCCATCGCCCCGGACGGCCGTCAGCTCTTCTTGCGCGGCGGTCGCGGATGGTGCGGCGGCACCTCGGCGACGAACGGCAGGCGCCGCCTTGCCTTCGTCGCGGTGGTGTTGGGGTCGATCGCACCGCGGACGTAGGCGCGCGTCGCGTCGACGAACGGCTGATGGTCCCAGCCCGTCCAGATACCCTTGAGCAGCGCCTCCTGCACGAACAGCCGGCGCTTCTGGGACGCGAGGATATCCTGCTCGAGGCGCTCGTAGTTCCACCGCGCCTCGATGTCCTGGCGCATGCTGCGGGCCGTCTCGGCGTAGGCCGGATCGGTCGCGACGTTGCGGCGCTCGCCGGGGTCCTTGGCGAGGTCGAAGAGCATCGGCGGGTCGGTGCGGCAGTGCACGTACTTCATGCGGTCGCGGACCAGCATGAGGGCAGGGGCATAGACGCCCTCGCCCGTGAATTCCATCCGCACCTCGTCGGGGCGGCCCGCATTGTCGCCGGTGAGCATGCCGGCGAGCGAGCGACCGTCGAGCCGGTCGGCGAGTTGTGGCGGCTTGCCGTCGGTCGCGATGTCGAGGAAGGTCGGCAGCAGGTCGACGAGAGAAACGGCCTTCGGCTCGACATAGCCCCCCTTCACGCCGGGGCCGCGACAGATCATGGGCACGCGCGCCGACCACTCGTACGGCAGGAACTTGAACCAGGTGCCCCGCTCTCCCAGCATCTCGCCATGGTCGGCGATGACGAACACGTAGGTATTGTCGGAGAAGCCGCCGTCCTCGAGCGCAGCCAGCAGGCGGCCGACCAGACTGTCGAAATAGGAGACCATGCCATAGTAGGCGTGCCGGGCGTTCCTGATATCGGCCGCCGTGACGTCGTGCTCGTCCTCGCGAATGGTCAGGGCATAGCGCTGGGACCAGGGATCGCGCTCGGCGATGGGGATGTGAGGCACGCCCGGCAGCTCGATGCTGTCATGGTCGTAGAGGTCCCAGTACGCCTGTGTCGTGACGAACGGGTTGTGAGGGTGGGTGAACGAGGCCATCATCAGAAACGGCCGCTCGTCGGTGTCGCGCGCGTAGTCGTAGATTTTCTGCACGGCCTGGAAGCAGACCTCTTCGTCATAGTCGATTTGCAGGCTGCGCTTGCACACGCCCGCCTCGACGATCGATCTGAGGCTCATGCGTGACGGCGCATAAGGCTCGTCCTGCTGGGTCCAGTCGGCGGTCCAGCCGAAATCGGAAGGATAGATGTCGGTCGTCAGGCGTTCCTCGAAGCCGTGGAGCTGGTCGGCGCCGACGAAATGCATCTTGCCCGAGAGGCAGGTCCGGTAGCCCAGGAAGCGCAGATAGTGGGCGAAGGTGGGGACCGAGGACAGGAGCTCGCCGGCATTGTCGTAGCAGCCGACCTCCGACGAGAGCTGGCCAGTGAGCATCGACGCGCGCGAGGGGCCGCACACGGGATTGTTGCAGTAGGAGTTGAGGAACGTCACGCCATTCCGGGCAATGGCGTCCATGTGCGGTGTCTTGACGGTGCGGCCGCCGTACATCGACAGAACCATGGCGGTGAGCTGGTCGGCCTGGATGAGCAGGATATTTGGACGGGTCATTCGATCCTCGTGAATGGGGGAGCCGATGTTGCAGGCGACGCAGTCGCCTCACTAGATCGTCATGGGGGCCTGAGGCTTCGGTGTCTTCGGCCGATTGGCGCGGAATACGCCGAGGGCCAGCCACTCGAAGATCTCCTTCACGGCCTGGTCGCGCCGTTGCTGGTGCGCAGGGTCGTGCCAGAGGTTGCGCGTCTCGCCGGGGTCAGCATCGAGATCGTAAAGCTCGCCGTCCGTCTCTCCGGCGTAGACGACGAACTTCCAGCGGTGGTCGCGTCGCATGATCAGGTATTCCGACGCGGACTGGATATGGTCGCGGCCGAGTTCTGCATAAACGTGCTCCCGGAACGCCCCGGCGGGCCACGCGCCGTCGATCAGCTTCGGCGCGAGCGAGCGGGCCTCCCAGTTGCTCGGCACCTCGATACCCGCGAGGTCCAGGATCGTCGGTGCGAGGTCCATGAGCTGTACGAGATCGTTCGAGACCTGCTGGCGCACGCGCCCCGGCGCCGAGATCACGAGGGGCACGCGCGTGACGCAGTCGTACATGGTCCACTTCTGGATATGGCCGTGATCGCCGAGCGCGTCCGCATGATCCGAGCAGAAGATGACGATGGTGTCGTCGAGGTAGCCGCGACGCTCGAGAACGGCGAGGATCTCGCCGACCTGGCTGTCGATCATCGACACGTTCGCCGCATAGTACCGGCGCAGGCGCAGGAGGTCTTCGCGTGAGATCTGCCGGCGCCAGGCGACGCTGTCGATGTTGAAGTCCACCATGCTCTGCCGCAGCCGCTCGTGCATCCGCGGCTGGCCCAGGAGTTCCTCCGTCGAGGGCATCTCGACGGGGATGTCGGCATCGGCGTAGAGCGCAAGCGCGTCGGCCGTCGGGTCGTAGGGCGGGTGAGGTCCGGGAAAGCCGATCTGCAGGAAGAAGGGGGAGGGCGCCTTGCGATCCTCCAGCCACCAGCGGGCGGTGTTGCCGACGAAGTTGTCGGGGTGCATGTCGTCGTCGACTTCCCAGACGAAACAGCCGAGCGCCCGCTTGAACTCCTCGGCGTCGGATGCTGCCCGCGTATATCGCGAAGGCTTGACCAGCCCGCGCGCCTTCAGCGCCTTGTCCCACTCGTCGTAGATCGCCCGCTCGTGCTCCTCGAGGAACAGCGGGCGGTCCTTGTTCTCGACCGGGAACCTCTGATGGAAGCCGCCCTTCGCGTCGTAGGGGTTGATGTGCATCTTGCCGATGTTGACGCAATGGTAGCCGGCGTCCGCCAGCCACCGCACCCAGGTCGGCTCCCACGGCTCGAAGTTGGTGTAGACGTTGGTCGTGTGCGGATACATGCCGCGAAAGAGGCTGGCGCGGGACGATACGCAGACCGGCGACGTCACGAAGCAGTGCGTGAAGGCCGTCCCTTCTTTCACGAGGCGGTCGATGTTGGGGGTCTTCATCCACGGCGCGCCGAGGCTCGCGATCGAGTCGGCGCGCTGCTGGTCGGTGATGATCAGGACGATATTGGGGAGTTGCGACACAGCGAGGCACTCACGCGGTTTGCACGTTGATTTCGTGCGACAACGGTATCGGCCACCGCGCCTCGCGAGGGGACGCAGTGGCCGCGACGGCTATTTCGAGGTGCGCTTCACGAAGTCCTCGATGCCGGGTACGCCGATCTCCCGGTAGTACTTGAGGGCGCCGGGATGCAGGGGCGCGGCGAAGCCGTTGAGCACGGTCTCCTTGCTGATGCGTCCGAATGCCGGATGCACCGCCTTCAGCTTCGCGAGGTTCTCGAAGATCGACTTGGTCATGTCGTAGACGGTCTTTTCCGGAACGTCCTTTGAGATCACCATGCCGTTCGCCAGGCCGAATGTCGGCACCGCCTTGTCGATGCCCTTGTAGCGGCCGGCCGGGATCGTCAGCCGGAAGAAGGGCGGATACTTCGCCTGCAGCTTGGCGAAGATCTCGTCGGTCACGGGCACGAGATGGACGTCCCGGCTGGCCGTCAGCTTGACGAGAGGCGGCAGGGGGAAGCTGCCATTCCACAGCGCCGCGTCCAGGTTCCCGTCGGCGAGGGAATCCATCATGCTGCCGAGGCGGATGCGGAATGGCTTGAAGTCCGTGTCGGGCTTCAGGCCGAGTATCTGCATCAAGGCGTCGGCGTCGAGCATCGAGGTGCCGCCCGGCTGCCCCATGCCGACGCGCTTGCCCTTGAGATCCGAGAGCGAGGCGATGCGGCTGCTCTTCAAGGTGACGATGTGCATCGCGACCGGAGCGATCGACATCCAGCTCAGGATTTTGCCCTTCTGCGAGCCCTTGTAGGGGCCGGTCGCCATGTAGGCCTGATACGCGGAGAGCGAAGTCGCCATGGCGATCTCGAGCTGGCCGCTCTGCATGAGCTTGATGTTGGCGATGTAGCCCTTCGTCTCCTCGGCCGTCAGCTTCACGCCCGGGACGGTCTTGCTGACGATGTCGGCGATGCCGGCCGACCACGTGTAGGCCGTGCACCCGACGGGACACGAGCCGATCGAAAGGCGCAGATCTGCGGCGCCGGCTGGAGCGCCGGTCGCAAACGCCGCCAGAAGTCCGGCGCCGATCAGCGCCTTCAGGCTTGCCTTCGTCATGGTTGTTCTCCTCCCATTATGGCTGTTTTCAAGTTGCGCTAAGCCATTTCCTTCTGATCGTTCTCCCGCCTCAGCCATTGAAACCAGACGAGGCCCGCAAGCAGGCAAAGACCGGTGATGTCGGTCAGTGGTCCCGGGTCCAATGTCAGGAAGGCGACGATCATGAAGCCGATGCGCTCGAGAATGGTCATCCGCGTGAGAAGCCACCCCTGGACTGCCGCCGCCAGGCACAGTCCGCCGATGACGGAGGTGAATGTCGCCTGCAGGATCGCGAGCGGGGCTGCGTTGATGCCGAGGATCGCCGGGTTGTACGCGAAGAAGTACGGCACGATGAACGCGGCGCTGCCGAACTGGCAGGCCTTGACTGCGATGCGAAACGGATTGGCGTTGGACAGTCCGGCCGCCGCGTAGGCGGCAAGGGCTACGGGCGGCGTGATCGCAGAGAGCATGGCCGAATAGAAGACGAAGAGATGCGCGGCGAGCTTGTTGACGCCCATCTGCTCGAGGGCAGGCGCGGCCAGCGTGGCCACGAGAATGTAGGCCGCTGCCGTGGGCAGCCCCATCCCGAGAATGAGCGAGGCGATCATCGTCAGGAGCAGCGCCAGAAAGAGATTGCCGGCGGAGAGAGACAGCACGAGCGACGAGAACTTGAGCCCAAGCCCGGTCAGCGTGATGACGCCGATGATGATGCCGGCGCACGCGCACGCGGCGGCCACCGGCAGCACGGCCTCCGCGCCGCTGACGAGCGTCTGCACGAGCTTGGCCGGTGTCAGCCACGTCGATCGTCGCACGTAGCTCAGCGCCAGTCCCGAGACGAGCGCCCAGAAGGAGGCGTACATCACGGAGTAGCCGGCAAACAGCATGTAGATGAAGACCGGCAGGGAAAGCAGCAGGTGACCGCCGCTGATGAATGTCGCGACCAGCGGTGGCACCTCGTCCGCCGGCACGACGGCGATGTTGGTCTTCACCGCTTCGAGGTGCACGACGGCATAGAGAACCACGTAGTAGAGGAAGGCCGGCAGAATGGCGGCCTGTGCGATCTCGAAATAGGAAATGCCGGTCAGGTCGGCCATCAGGAAGGCGGCGGCGCCCATCACCGGCGGCATGAGCTGGCCACCCGTCGAGGCGACCGCTTCCACGGCGCCGGCCACCTCGGCCCGGTAGCCCGCCCGCTTCATCAGCGGAATGGAGATGGTGCCGGTCGTCAGCACGTTCGCCACCGCCGTGCCGGAGATCATGCCCATCAGGCTCGAGCCGACCACGGCCGCCTTGGCGGGACCTCCGCGTGAGCGGCCTGTGAGCGACGTGGCGATGTCCATCAGAACCTTGCCGGCGCCGGAAGTCTCGAGGACCGCGCCGAACAACACGATGAGAATGACGAATGTCGCGCTGACGCCGAGCGGGGTTCCGAAGATGCCGCCGCCGCCGAGGTAAAGCTGCGAGATGATGCGCTCAGTATTGTAGCCACGATGGCCGGCGATCCCCGGCAGCGAGCTGCCGAAGTAGGCATAGAGCAGGAAGATGACGGCCAGCACGACCATCGGCCAACCAATGACGCGCCGTGTGGCGTCGAGCAAGATGATCGTCGCGGCGATGCCGAGGTAGAGCTCGAGCCGGGTCAACTCGCCGTAGCGCTCGCCGATCTCATTGAAGAAGACGACATGGTAGATCATCACCGCGAAGCCGATGACCGCGAGGGCGACGGCGAGAACAGCCTCGGCGCGCCCGCGGGCGGGGGCGACGCATGATTGTGCGACGAGGGCGCCGAGATAGATGAGCGTAAGGACGAGCCCGAGATGCACGGATCTCTGGATCATGTCGGGCATGACGCCGAAGATCGCGGTGTAGAGGCTGAACCCCACGAGAACCGCTGCGGCGAGGATGCGGATGATCGACACCACGGACGGGCCGCCGCGGGGGTTCAGGACACTGCTGTCGAGAGCTGCGGTCACCGGCCGTCTCCTGCTGATGTCCCTATTGGTGGCAGGTAGGTCGTCAGGTCGAGTGCGGGCGAGTAGACGCGATCGAGCAGCACCAGCATGGCCGCCGCCTTGACCGAGCGGACCTCTCCGATCCTCAGTTTGCCCGCCAGCTCGCGGCCTTGCTCGCCGCTCTGCTTGAGCCTCGTCCGCATGCCTTCGAGGTAGGCCGCGACCCGGGACATCGAGCCGTCGAGCACCAGCACCTCCGGCTCGAGGAACAAGTCGACGATCTGCAGGGCGTCGGCCAGCGCTGCGCCAGCGGCTCGTAGGGTGCGCACGGCATGCGCGCCAAGCCGCGTCTCGGGCGCAATCGCGAGCTGATCGATCGCGTCGGCGTAGGCCGTCATCATCTCCGTCCTGTAGGTGGGATCCGAGACGATGCCGAGGCGCGCCAACACCGACCAGCCCGAAGCCGAGCAGTTGAGGCAATCGTTGCGTCCGCACGAGCAGACGAGTCCTGTTCGGCCATGCCGGAAGTGTCCGATCCGCCCAGCCCGCTGCTCGTAGCCCCGCACAACCCGGCCGTCACGCAGCGTCGCGGCCCCGAGGGACGTCGCCGACCGCACGAGCACGACGTCGCTCGCATCCCGCGCGACTCCGAAGCTGCGCTCGGCCAGGGCGAGTGCGTTCGTGATGTTGTCCGCCTGCACGGGCAGCCCGGTGATGCGCTCGACCGGCGAGACGAGGTCGAAGGGCTTCCAGCCGAGATATCCGGCTCCGACGATGCAGCGGCGTTTGGAATCGAGATGTGCCGCGACCGCGATCCCGACACCCGCGATACGCTCGCGCGGGATGTCCAGCTCCGCGATCAGGCTGACGAGGGCATGCGAGGATGCGTCGATGACGCGCTGGCCATCGGTGTGTGATTCGACCCGGACGCGACGCCGCCCGATGACGCCACCGACAGCATCGGCAATGGCGATTTCGGTGCCGTAAGCACTGAGAGCGATGCCGCAAGCGAATACGCCGTCGGGCCTGATGCGCAGCAGGGTCTGGCTGCGACCCGGGCCGGTCTCGCGTTCGAGATGGCCCGCCTCCTCGACAAGGTCGGCGTCCATGAGGTCGCGAACGACTCGGGAGACGCCCATCTGCGACAGCCCGAGCTCGTTGGCGAGCATTGTGCGAGACATGCCGCCAGTCGCCAGGATGCGGGACAGCGCCAAGCCGCGATGTACGCGGCGCAGCGAGGAGGGCGCCCCTGTCCTGAAACTCGCACTCATGGCGGACCCAATTGTTAACTAAAGGTTAGTTATCTGCAGCCGGAGTGCCTGAGTCAAGCTGCACGACTGCCGGGCGCCGTCGCCCTCCGCGCAATCGGTGATCAGTTGCGCCGCTTCGCGAACTCGCTGGCCAGATGGGCGATGAGGGCCCGCTCTGCGGGCAGCCGGTCGCTCTGCGCAGGCAGTATCCTGCGCGAACCCGGCCCGCGAACCTCTCTCATCTCACCGTCAGCTCACCCGTTGGCGGCGTCAGGCGAACCGTCCGACCAGCAGGAGGAGTGTCGGCAGCGACTGGGTAGCGGTCCTGGCATAGATGCGCCGCAGGTGTGACTTCATCGTCTCTCGGCTGATGCCGAGATGTTCGGCGGCCTGTGTGGCGGATGCCGAGCGTGTCAGCGCCGCGACAACGCGCTGCTCCATCGGTGTCAATCCGTAGGCGGCGGCGAATGCGCGGATATCGGGCTCGACCTTCGGCGAGAGCTGACGCACCGTGACGACGCGGCACCTGCCGGGGCTGCCGGCCGCGATCCTGTCGAAGGCCGGGAAGGACTCAAGAATGGTCACACTGCCATCGTCCAGCCGCAGAACGAAGGGGCGCCGGGAGGGCAGGTCGTCGGCGATGAAGCGCCGCAGGGCCTCGGTGTTCTCGCCCGCGCGTGTCGAGGTCGAAACGAGGCGCCCCGCGCGCACATGCAGACCTTTGCTGGCGTCGAGCAGGGGCTCCAGGCTGGCGTCGACATCGATGACGCGACCGTCCTGGCCGATCAGCAGCATGCCCTCCACCGCGCGACCGGCATGCATGCGCTGGCGACGCGTCTCAGTCCTCAGGCGGCGGGCGAGCATGCAGCGACGAATCTCACAAGCGCGGGCGATATGCGCGGCCAGCATTTCGAAGCCCCGCGCTTCCTCGTCGTTGAAATCTGCCTGGCGCTTGCGCCGCAGCACATTCATGTATCCCAGGCCGGGGCCGTCGCGGTGGAAGGGGACGATGAGGCCTTTGTCGATGGCCTGCGGCTGGAGGATGGCGCGGCAGGACGGATCGGCGTCGAACGCCTTCTTGTCGAGAAATGAGGCGATGGACACGGAACGCCCCACGGGCGTGCGGAACAGCGCAGCGACACCGGGATTGGCGTCCGGCGTCGTGTAGGCGTCGAAGTGCACGAGTTTGAGCGATGTGTCGAACAGCGCGGATGCCGCATGGCCAAACTCCAGCCCCGCCGTCGCGTTGTCGTCGATGACGATTGCGGCATCGGCAAACAGGCGGCTCATTTCATTCGCGACGACCGGCCAGAGGTCGTCATCGAAGCTCGCCTCGTAGATCAGCGGGATGATCCGCCCCAGTTGCTCCGCATCCATCCGTGCCCCGCACGCGATCGATTTTTCGTTCTCACGCGATCAAGGCACCCCGGAGCGCCGGCTATCGTACGGAATTGCCCACAATACTGAACATATTCCGTCCCGAAACCCCTCCGGACCACCACACGTGAAAACCATAAGTGCTGAGCCGCAGCCTGCAAGTCGAAGCTGGCGCTTCGGCCCGAAATAATGCTCTCGAATGGCATTTGTTCCTCAAATGGGGGATGTTTCGCTCAGCGTGCTGCGGTTCTCGTGTCGTCATCGGTGAGCTGAGCAATGTGGATGACTCCAATTGTGGGGAGCCGATATCGTGGCGACCTCCAGAACAGCCGCTAGATCGGCAAGCGCATCCATGCGTTCGAGACGAGCAGTGCGGCGAGGCCTTGTTGCGCCGCCCCCTGGCGATGACCTTCCTGGCGGGGCAGGTGTCGGGATCGGAGACGATGCGCGTGGGCATCTGAAGTTGCCGGTCCGTCGAGGAAATCCGCCTCGCCTGCGCTACAACTTGAGCAGCTTGGACACGAGCGGCGATTGCCGCCTGACGTTGGCTTTGGCAAAAACCCGTTTCAGTACCGTTCGCACGGTTCCCCGCGTGATCTGACGCGGATCGGCGATTTGGCTCAGGGATAGCTCCCCCCGCAGTGCCGCAACGACCTTGCGCTCGGATTCGGGGGCGTCCGCACACATCACGCTCAGCATGAATTGCAGCCGTTGTCGCGCAGCATCGTCATGCCGCAGACGGCAGTTCTCTGACGATCCGGGGCGTCTCTCGGCGCCAGCCTGCCCGCACGAGCGCATCCAGCCGCCAAACGAGAAATTCTTGTCGCGTCGTACCCCATTTGGGGGATGACGGCGCCCGTAATCACGCTCAGCTTTTGCAAGCGGCATTGGGACCTCGGGCAGCCGAGGGGCTGGGCAAGCCTCGATCGGCAGCCAGAGCGCGGCGCCGGCCCGGTGAGATTCGCTCCTCGTTGGCCGAGCCCCGGAGAGACAGTCTCATCGGCGTGCACGCGGCATGCTGCGCAGCAGACGCCTGCGCGCCCGCACTACTCTGGAGGCAACGACATGGCCAATACAGCTCCCACATTCGGTCTTGGCGACGGCATCGTCACGACGGCGATCGGCAGTTCGCATGAGGAAGCACGCGGCGTTGTCATCCAGCCCGACGGAAAGATCCTCATTTCCGGGCAGAGGTTCGACGGGACCAACTGGGACACCGTTGTTCTGCGCTACAATGCAGACGGCTCACTCGATACAAGCTTCGGCAACGGTGACGGCATCACCATCACGTCAGTTGGATCGAGCAGCGACTTCGGTTGGAGCATCGCGCTGCAGCCGGACGGCAAGATCCTCGTTGGGGGAGAGGTGCGGCCGGGAACCGTTGGGTTCAACGATTATGGGCTCGTCCGCTACAACTCAGACGGCACGCTCGATACGACATTCGGCGGGGGTGACGGTATCGTCACCACATCGGTGGCCATGAATGATGCTGCCGTGTCGATTGCGGTCCAGCCAGATGGCAAAATTCTTCTCGGCGGCCATCACACGC
>JAGRKR010000218.1 GCA_020442225.1 Hyphomicrobiaceae bacterium
AGATCGCCGTAGTCGCGCTCGTTGAGCGCCTGATCCTTGATGGTCTCGAGGTCTTCCTGTCCGAGCTCCCCGAGGATGAGGGTCAGCGTCCGCTGGGCGCGCTTCAGGGCGCTGGTGAAGGCGATGTCGAACTTGAAGCCCTGCTGGCGCAACAAGCGACCTGCCTTGCGGGCCTCCGCCTCGCCGGTGGCCGTCAGATCGACGTCCTTCCAGCCCGTGAACAGATTGAGGTTGTTCCACTCGCTCTGGCCATGCCGAACGAGCACCAGCTTGCATGCCATTCTCACAGTCTCCCTGTCGCAATCCCTCGCCGCAGCCGCCGGCGCGGTTCTAAAGCCCCAAGACATCCACCATGCTGTAGAGGCCGGGCGGCTTGCCTTTCCCCCACAGCGCCGCCCGCACGGCCCCGCGCGAGAACAGGGACCGGTCCGCAGCCTTGTGCGTGATCTCGATGCGCTCGCCATCGCCGGCGAAGACCACGGTGTGATCCCCGACGACGCTGCCGCCCCTCAGCGTGGCGAAACCGATGTGGCCCCGCGGCCGTGGGCCGGTATGCCCGTCGCGCGAGCGGATGGAATGAGACTTGAGTTCGATTCCACGGCCTTCCGCGGCGGCCTGACCGAGCATCAACGCCGTGCCCGAGGGCGCGTCGATCTTGTGGCGGTGGTGCATCTCAACGACCTCGATGTCGAAGTCCTCGTCGAGGGCCGCCGCCACGCGCCGCGTCAACGCCAGCAGCAGGTTGACTCCGACGCTCATGTTGCCGGCCTTGACGATGGTGCAGTGGCGCGCCGCGGCCTCGATGCGCTTCTCCTGCGCCTCGTCGAAGCCGGTCGTGCCGATGACATGGACGATCCGGGCGTTGGCGGCCAGGCCCGCGAACTCGACGGAGGCGGCCGGCACCGTGAAATCGAGAACGGCGTCCACGGAGGCGAACACGTCGATCGCCTCGTCGGTGACCTTGATCCCGAGGGGGCCGACGCCCGCCAGCAGACCGGCATCCTGACCGATCGCCGGGGAGCCCTTGGCCTCGCAGGCGCCCGCGACCACACAACCCCTGGCTTCGTGCACGGTCTGCAGGAGTTGGCGGCCCATGCGGCCGGCCGCTCCCATCACCGCGACCTTCAAATCGCTCATTGTTGCCTCACGCTCCCAAGTATCGCTGCCGTATAGCAACGCCTACCGCTCGACGGAAGGCCCCTCGCCTTGCCCATGCCTCTTCCAGAGGGCGATCGGCGATCCCGATGGCGCGCAGCATGGGGAGGCAGAGACCGGACCCGGCCCCTAGCCCTTCGCCGTATCGCTCTTGGCCGCTGCGATGGCGCGCACGATCAGCTCGCGGGCTTCCGCATCATCGCCCCATCGGGTCACCTCGACCCACTTGCCGTCCTCGAGATCCTTGTAGCGCTGGAAGAAGTGAGCGATCTGCCTGATCAGCAGGTCGGGCAGATCCCGGATCGAGCCGATCTTCTGATACATGGCCGACACCTGCGGCGAAGGAACCGCAATGACTTTCTCGTCGCTGCCCTTTTCGTCACGCATGAACAGCACGCCGACCGGTCGGCAGTTGATGACGCAGCCGGGAATGAGCGGGCGCTGGTTGGCAATGAGCACGTCAATCGGGTCGCCATCGTCGGACAGTGTGTGCGGAACGAACCCGTAATTTCCCGGATAGCGCATGGCCGTATAGAGGATGCGGTCGACGAACATCGTGCCCGAGGCCTTGTCCATCTCGTACTTTACCGGCTCGCCTCCGATCGGCACCTCGACGATGACGTTGATGTCGTGCGGCGCGTTGTTGCCGATGGGTACCGCCTCAATTCTCATTGCTCGTTCTCCATGCCACCCGAATTGCGACGCCAGCAGCCTACAATATAGCCTGCGGGAAGGCGCTCGACCTGTCGAGCATGCACAGAGAAGGGCCGGCGACATGAAAATCAAGGGCCTCGAAGGGCTCAGCGAGACCGAGGTCAGTCGCGCGCTCGCCAATGGCGCAACGTTCGTGCACTACCAGTATTGTATCTCGATCGTCGTCATGACATTCAAGCGGCCATCGAGCATCTATTTCGTGCGCCCGGGACAGAGCCGGGTCGGCAAGGGGCTGCCCTTTACCGTCGTCAGCCTGCTGCTCGGCTGGTGGGGAATTCCCTGGGGTCCGATCTATACGGTGCAGACGATCATCAACAACACGCGCGGCGGCCGCGACGTGACCAGCGAGGTCCTGGCGGCAGCAAGCTCGCGTCAGCCGTGAAGGCACCGCTCGCAACAGGTGCTAACGGCGATCAGCTCGAGCCTTTGCGCGCTGGCACCACGTCGGGCCACCCGAACGCCGTCTTCTCGAGCTTGACCGAGCCGAAGCGCTCGCTCGCGCGCGTGATCGGCCGGCCGCCACGTCGACGATAGAATGCGCAGGCGCCCTCGTTCTGGGTGATCGCCCAGACGATGAGCCCGCGCAGTTGCGCCTCGTCCATGGCATGGCGCGCCGCCTCGAAGAGATACTCTCCGAATCCGAGGCCCTGATAGATCGGTGCGACGTAGAGCTCGTAGATCTCGCCCTGGTACGGACCGCGGATGCGGGCCTTGCCCCAATTGGCGTAACCGGCAGGCGTGCCGGCGACCTCGAGGATCAACGTCCGCCGGCTGCCGTCGAGCGCACGCCGCCACCATGTGACGTTGCGCCTGCGCACCATGGCCTCAAGGTGCAGATGAGGAATGATGCCGAGGTAGGCCGACTTCCAGGACTCCTGGAAGATCTCGGCCAGAGCCTCCGCATCGGCAGGCTCGGCGCTGCGAACGCGCAACCGAGGAACTGACTGGCTGGTCTTACGTGACATGACGACATTATAGGCATGGCTCGCGCCTCGCGCGCGAGCGTTTTCTTAAATTGCGCGGCCGCCGACCGAAGCTGGTTCCACCGCCGCCGACCGAGGCCGCCTGCCGCGAGGTCGCGTGAGGCTCTCGACGGCGAAGCCAGCGGTAAAACGCGAAAGGGGTCCGCCCTCGCAGGCAGACCCCTCCTATCACTGTCGTCGCGTGCGCCGGCTGGCGCTCAGCGAGCCTTTTTGGACTTCTCGGCGGCGGCTTTGACAGTCGCCTGGGCCGCGCCGCCGACCGTCGCGAACATGCGCTGCGCGACCTCGGTCGAGAGCTGGTAGAGCTCCTTCGTCTGCTCGCCTGCGATGGCAACCTGCCTCTGCATGAACTCGGCCTGCAGGCGACCGACGTCCGCGAGAGTCGTGCACTTGGCCATCGCACCGGCGATGTCGAAAGCAGCCGACGTGTTCGCCGCGACATTGGCGAGCACCTTCTCGCCGATCTGGCGCGCACCGGTCTGGGCGACGGTCACGATTTCCTCGAAGGACTTCGCCCCGTCCTGCGCCGCGCTCGACATCTGCGTATAGGCCTCACGCGCCTTCGCCACACCTTCCTCGGCCATGGCCTTGAAATTGTCGGGCATGCGGGCCTGCTGGGCAGCCTTGAAGAACTCTTCGGTCTGATGTCGGATGTGCTCGTTCATGTCTGCAACGTCCTCTTGCCTTGCGCCGCACGAGGAACAACCCTCGCCTCATGGACACCAGATAAGATGATTCATGCTGCATTGCAATACGACTTATTGCGATGCACAATCTCCTGCGACAGCTCGTCTCACAGGAGCCGGCCCCGCGGGCGCGTGCCGAGCGGCAGGAACAGGTCGCGGTAGGCGGTCACGGCCGGATCGAAGATGATGTCGCGCTCGCGCAACGGCCGCGATAGCCGAAGGCCCTCAAGCGACCGACACCGGCTGAGCGCCACGTACGCCTGGCCATGAGCGAAGGTGCCGCGACCGAAATCGATATAGACCCGGTCGAGCGTCATGCCCTGCGCCTTGTGGATCGTCAGGGCCCACGCGAGCCGCACCGGCAATTGCTGGAACGTACCCGCCACGGTGCGCGTGATCTCGTCGCGCTCGGCGTCGTAGGCGTAGCGCAGGCTCTCCCAGGCGACCGGCTCGAGCTCGTGCTCCCGCCCGGCGATTTCCACCCAGGCCCGCCCGCCCTCGACCCGCGTGACCACGGCCAGCGTGCCGTTGACCCAGCGCTTCGCCGGATCGTTGCGAATGAGCACGACGCGCGCCCCGGTCTTCAGCAGGAGGGTGGAGTCGACCGGCGTCGCGGTTTCCGGATACTCACCCGTCCGCGTCGCCTCGAAGGCTTCGGCCCGACCGGGCAACGCCTCCAGAAACGCGGTGTTGATGCGGTTGGCGGCCTCGTTCGTCGTCGTCAGGATGATATGGTCCCCGGCGTCACGCAAGCGCTGCAGCGGTCCGACGCAGCCATCGAGCAGTTCCAGTTCCTCGCGCCCCGCCTCGCCTTCGCGCACGGCGTTGAGCACGCGAAGGAACGTCTCGTCGCGCTGCCGGAACACCTCGCTCAGCTCCAGGAGCTGGCAGTTGCCGTCCCGCAAGGCCTCGATGTTGAAGAAGAACGGGCCGCCGTAGTCCTCGTGCAGGCGCGACGCCGCTTCCGCGCCCGCGACCACGGGCGGGAGCTGGTGAAGATCCCCGAACAGCAGCATCTGTACGCCGCCGAACGGCTCCTTCTGACGACCGCGATTGAGCCGCAGCATACGATCGATCGCCTGCATGAGGTCGGCGCGCACCATCGAGACCTCGTCGATGATGAGTGTCTCGAGCCGGCGCATGACGGTGCCGTTGCGCGACCGGCGCACGTCCTCGGGGCCGAGCAGGCGCGGCGGCAGCCCGAAGAAGGAATGTATGGTCTGGCCCCCGACGTTGACCGCCGCGAGGCCCGTCGGCGCCAGCACGGCCACGCCCGGCCCGAGGCTCTCGCGGATGCACCGCAGCAGCGTGGACTTACCCGTGCCGGCGCGGCCGGTTACGAACAGATCGCCATCGCGCTTCGCCACGAACGCCGCCGCGGTATCGAACTCGGCGGTCCGCACGATATCCGTCGGCCAGCCCTCGGCGGGGCCGGCGTCAGACGTTGCGGCGGATGACGGCGCCGGGGCCACCGGCTCCGCCGCCATGCCGCCGGGAGATCGCCTCGTCCTCGATGGGCTCATGCGGCTTCGATCCTGCTTCGTCGGCCCCTCCAGCGTCGTCATCGACACGGGGCGAGCCGCCATACTACCCTGCTTCGCGCCCTCATGGCGCCCGAGAGGCTACGACATGCTACGACTGACGCGTCGCACTGGTCTGCGCATCCTGGCGCTCTTCGCAACACTTCTCGCAAGCGCATCGAGCCCTGGACTGGCCGACACCGGCAAGTCCGGACCCCAGGGACCCGAAATCCGCATCCAGCGCTGGCTGATCCCCATGCCGAAGGCGCAGGGGCGCGTGCTCGCCGCGACCGTCGCCCGCCCCCCCGGTGACGCGCCGGCGACCCTCGTCGTCATCAATCACGGCTCGCCACCGCGTGCGAGCGTACGGGCCTACATGGTCGAGCCCCTATATCGCTTCGCGACCGAGTGGTTCGTGCGGCGCGGTCATGTCGTGGTTCTGCCGCTCAGACGCGGCTACGGCGTCACGGGCGGCAACGGCCCGGAATTTCTCCACCGCTGCCGCGACGCCGACTACGTTCACTCGGGCAGAGCGGCCGCCCAAGACATCGACGCGACCATCGACTTCATGCAGCGCCAGCCGTTCGTGCGGCCCGGCTCGGTGATCGTCGTCGGGATCTCGGCCGGCGGATGGTCGACCATCGGCCACACCAGCCTCAATCGCAAAGACGTGCGCGTCGCCATCAATTTCGCCGGCGGGCGCGGCGGCTCGGCAAACCGCGAGAACCGCACCGTCTGCCAGCCGGACCGCCTCGTTTCGGCGGCGCGCGAGTTCGGTCGCACGGCACGCGTGCCGACGCTCTGGATCTACGCCGAGAACGACAGCTTCTTCAAACCCGCCCTCGCCAAGGCCATGCACAGTGCCTACGTCTCGGCAGGCGGCAACGCCGAGCTGCATCAGCTCGGACCGTTCGGCCGGGATGGCCATTCTCTGTTCGGTGCGAGGGACGGCCCGCGCATCTGGGGGCCGATCGTCTCCCGCTTTCTCGCCCGCCATGGCTTCAAATGACCTTCAACGCCCAGGTACGGGCGCGACGGCGCAACAAATACCGGATGAACTCTTTGATCTGGATAGAAGCCGACAAACCTTCCCAGACGAAAGGCATATGAAAGAACGAGCCGTTACAGTGCGAACGCTGAGATCGTGTTGGTGAGCGCCACGCGTTCTCTGGACCCATCTCGGCTCGTGTCTCGGCTAACCCTGGGACACATCTTCCGATCACTACCACTCCGTAAACTAGAACGGCCGCTCTTCGGAGCGGCCGTCTTTTCTACTTGCGCGAGTCTCAGATTTGCTTGAGCCGCGGGCCAAGCGCGAGATCTCCTGGCGTGCCCTGCCGTTCTCTCCAGGATTCAGCCCGGCGGTGCCTGCCCCTCGGTCTGCTGTCGCGACTCGAATGGCGGCAAGGCGACGATCGCCAGCAACCCCTTGCCCTCGGCACTCGACCGCAGCTCGAGTTGGCCGCCGTGCCGCCGCGCGATTTCGTCGACGATCGACAGCCCGAGGCCGCAGCCGTCGCCGCGGGATTCGTCGAGACGGACAAACGGTCGCTTCACGGCTTCGAACTGTTCCGCCGGGACGCCTGGCCCGTCATCGCCGACAGCGAGCGTCCACCAGCCGTCTGCGGCGCGCTTTTCGATCTGCACGGTCACGTTCGATTTCGCCGGACAATACTCGATGGCGTTCTCGACCAGATTGACCAGCATCTCGGTGAGAAGTGTCGGGTTACCCGCGACATCCGCCTCCTCCGTGCGGCTTTCCAGTCCGAGATCGATGCCTTTGCGCAGCGCGCGCGGCACGAGATCGCGCAGCGTATCGCCAGCGACGGTGACGAGATCGACGGCACGATCCGTGCTGACGACGGTGAGTTGTGATTCACTGCGCGCCAACTGGAGAAGCTGACTGGCGAGCCGCGAGGCCTTGCGCGCGCCGCTTTGAACGCGTTCGAGCGCCTGGCGGGCCTCGGGCGTCGGGGCGCTGCGCAAGGCCATGTCGGTCGCGAGACTGAGTTCCGCGAGCGGTGTGCGCAATTGATGCGACGCCCTGGCAATGAAGCGATCCTGTTCCTCGATGCTGCCCTTCAACCGTGCGAACAGCTGGTTGAGCGCCTCGACCAGGTCCCTCAGCTCCTCGGGCAGATCATGGTCGATGGCGCGAAGGTCCTCGCGCGATCGCCGACGGATCGATTGACGCAAGCGCTGTAGCGGTCGCAGCGACAGGTGTATGCCGATCACGAGAAAGACAATCAGTCCGACGAGGATGACGACCTGGTAGAAAAACGAGCGGATGACCTCGCCCCGGACGCGCGCGCCGAGCAGCGCGTTCTCCCTGAACACCGCAATGTGCATGATGTCGCGGCCCGCTTCGGTCGCCACCTCGGTGGTGAGGGCGACGCCGCGCATGCTTACACCCTTGTGATCGACATCGAAGTAGCGGGGGTTGCCGGGCGCTGGCTTCTTCTCGGACGGCGGCTCCGGGAGATCGGCGTTGCCGATCGTATAGCCCGTGCTCGGCAGAGTCGCCTTGTACTCGATGCGCCCAGCAAACGTGGTGCGCAGCAGAGAAACGGTTGCGCGCGCAAGTTCTTGCCCGTCGAGGTCGGTCGCATGCTCACGCACGATGAGCGCGAAGGCCAGGAGCTGTCGATCGAAGGCCTCGCTCTGGCGGGCGTGCGTCGTCACGTAGATGTCGACCAGACGCACGCCCGTCACGAGGACGAACGGCACAATGATCCAGGCGAGCAGCGTTCTGTAGAGGGACTTCTTGAGCCAGTCGATCATGCCTGCAGAAGATAGCCGAGACCGCGGATCGTGTTGATGGACACACCGGGATCTGTGATCTTCTTTCGCAGCCTGTGGACATAGAGCTCGATCGCCGCCGCACTGACCTCCTCGCCGAACGAGAACAAGTGCTCGATGATGCGATCCTTGCTCACGACGACATCGGGATTTCGCATCAGCACCTCGAGCACGTTGCGCTCGCGGGGCGTCAACGCCAGGGGCACGTCGTTCAACCAGACGGTGCGTGAGACCGTGTCGAGGCGCAGGGGACCGATCGAGATTTCCGGATTGTGCCGGACTCCGCCGCGCCGGAGCAGGGCGCGGGTGCGCGCCTCCAATTCCTCGAGATCGAAGGGCTTGGCCAGATAGTCGTCGGCGCCCAGATCGAGCCCGCGCACGCGGTTCTCCGTGCCCGAGCGAGCCGAAAGGATCAGCACCGGCGCCCTCCCACCACGCTCACGATAGCGCCTCAGCACCTCGAGCCCGTCGAGGGCCGGCAGGTTGAGATCGAGGATCACGAGATCGAAACTCTGCGCGGCCAGCATGTCGTCCGCCATCTCGCCGTCCACGGCCGTGTCCACCGCATGCTCGAGACCGCGCATCGAGGCGCTCAGATCGGCCAGCAGGCTGGCATTATCCTCGACGATCAGAACTCGCATGCTTCGGTTGTACCCCAAACGGTCCGCGGCAGGAAACGCAGGGCTAACCGATCAAGCTTACAGTTTGCTTTCAATCCGGGGTTCGCCGCCATGCCATCGCTCAATAGCGGCGTGCGAGCAGCGCATCGATGTCGCGGTCCTGACTGTCCCGGCGCCGTTGCGGGTAATCCATGCGCACGCGCTCGGTGCTCCTCGTCTCTTCGACGGCGGGCTGACGGTCGAACACGAAGGTCGCGACCAGTCGACCACCGAACTCGGCCTTGGTCTTGAAGACCTGCCAGGCCTCGCTGCCCTTCTTGCAGGCTTCCCCGTTGCGGTCGCAGAAGGTCAAGACCCAGGTCGTGCCAGACGAGAACGCGGAGATGACCTGAGCCTGACGATCCTTGTCCGTCGGCAGTATCGCCACGATCAGCGCCAACCAGAACGTCAACCTGAGCAGTCCCATCGCGCCGCCTCCTTTTCGACCGGCTCGCTTGCTTCCAGTGGTTTATACGCGTCAATCAATGAGATCGCGTTGAACGGGGCGGTCACATCCGAAGCAGTTTGGCGACGTCTTGTTAAGGTCTCGCGCCCGCCGCCGAGGTCGACGCCCGAACGGCGACAGGACCGCCCGAGATCGACCCGCCGCTTCAAGGATCGTTAAGCTTGAACACGCACACTTCCCTCAGTCGGAAGCGGAACGGGAGCCGTGTTGCGTGACTTCGGAAATCGCCTCGTTTGTTGCTGGCGTGCGCACCTGGATTGATCGGCTCGCGAGCGCTCCTGCCCACCTCACCGCTTCCGCCCGCCGGACGAACGACCTGGCGAGCGGCCGTCCACTGGTGGCACACGCCATCGCCTCACTGATCGCCTGCGGCGCTCTCGTATCGCAGCTTGGCGGCGTCGCTGCTCCGCCCCTTCCTCATCTCATCGTCAGCGGCTTCGTCTCGTTGTGGGCGGCACTGGCGTTCACGTCGGCGTTCGGCGGCCGGTCCGCCATCTCGAACGTCATGACCACGGCTGCGAGCCTCGTGCTCGTGACCTACGTTGCCGCGCACACGAGCGGGCTCACCTCGCCGCTCGTGATCTGGATCCCGCTCGTCCTGCTCGAGTTCGTCGGCACCGGCGCCCGCCGATCCTGGACGATCGCCGCGGGTCTCGGCGTCGCTGCGGTGATAGCCCTGGCGCTGATCGGCCCCGCGCTCGTCGCGACACCCGCCACGACCATGCCCGCCCTCGCCCTCGTCAGCACTCTCGGCGCGCTCGCATGCGCTCTGGCGCTGGCAGTCCCCGCGACGCGACGCCAGCCGTCCTCACACGCGCTCACCCCACCGGCAAACAGCGCGCCGCCGGCCGCCACGACGGCGGAGCAAACCCTGCATCTGGCGCGCATGAGCCACGAGCTGCGCACCCCGCTCAACGCCATCGTCGGCTTCGCCGAGCTGATGCATCGCGATCTCGCCCTGAAGCCGGACGAGCTCAGGAACGCCGAGTACAGCCGCATCATCCGCGAGAGCAGCCAGCATGTCCTCGCCATCGCCAACGACCTGCTCGACCATTCACGCCTGGAGGCGGGCAGCGTCTCACTGTGCCGCGAGACCTGCCATCTCGAGCCGATCGTGCAAGGCGCCATCGACACCGTCGGACCGATCGCGGCGGCGCGCTCGATCACCATCTCGCATCTTCGCCGACCCACACTGCCGACCGTGACCGCAGACAAGCGCGCCGTGCTGCAGATGCTGCTCAACCTGCTGTCGAACGCCATAAAGTTCAGCGAGACCGGGGGGCGTATCGACGTCGTGATGCGCACGAGCGGCGCCATGATCGAGATCGCAGTCAGGGACCGTGGCATCGGCATGGCCGCCGACGACGTGCGCAAGATCGGCACGGCGTATCTCCAGACGGATGCCTCGCGGCGCGACGGCCGCGACGGCGCCGGGCTCGGGCTTAGCGTCGTCAAGGGACTGGTCGAGCTGCACGGCGGGCGGCTCGTGATCGCCAGCCGCCCGGGCCTGGGAACCATCGCAACGCTGAGCCTGCCGGTCGACACGGAGCAGCAGTCCGAGTCTGCCACGCAGCCGCTGCGCACCGCAGCCTAGCCCGCGCCCAACCGGCGGGACGGCGCGATGCGCTGGCGCCGCTAACGCCGACCGCACCCTAGGACCGCCCCCGGACGAAGTTAACCCGACGTTAGCGATACCTGAGCCAGCGTCATCGTGGCGATCGCTGACGAGCGAAGGTGGGGAGCCGACATGACGCCACTGAAGGCAAGGCTGTTACTGGGTGCGGTCTTCGGACTGATCGGCGGCGTCGCGGCGAACGCTCTTTTCCTCCAGTCTGACCGGCACGGCACGACGACACTGCGCTCGATCGCACTCGGCAAGCCCTCTCCGGGCGCCCGCCCCGAGAGCCCGCCTCGCTCGGGCGATTGGGTGACGCGCCTCAAGAGCCCGGTGACTGCGCCCAAGCCGGGCTCCCCCGAGCCCGCACCCAGGCGCATGGCCGCCGCCAACCCACGGCCCACGGGGAAGCTATCGCCCGACTCGAGCAAGCTGCCAGCAGCCGGCCCGCATATCCTCGAGCCTGCCGGACCGCGCACCGTGCGCGCCGTGCAACGCGAGCTGTCCGCCCGCGGCTATGCGCCGGGCGAGAGCGACGGCGTCATCGGTCTCATGACCCGCGCCGCCATCATGGCCTACCAGCACGACAACGGCCTGCCACTGACGGCTGAACCGAGCGAGGAGCTGCTACGCCACATCATCCTCGGCCGCTCGCTGTCGGCGCCGATCAGCCTGCCGAGCCAAGGCGAGCAGATCCACGTCGATATGGTCGTCCGCGTCGTCCAGCGAGCGCTCGCCTCGCTCGGCTACTACACGGCCCGGATCGACGGCCGCCTCAACGAGACGACGACCCGTGCCATTCGCGAGTTCGAGCTCGACCAGAAGCGCGAGCCGAAGCAGCGCATTTCCGGTCAGCTCATCGCCGCACTCGGCCGCGCGACGGGATCGCCGCTGACCGTGCCCGCCGGGCGCTGAGCCACGCCCGGAGATGACGGGGTTGTGTCGGTGGCGGGTCCGCGCGCATGATGCGGCGCGCCCGCCCATCACTCACGAGGCAATCCGTTCATGAAGCTCTCGGTCCTCGACCAGTCGCCCATCATCGGCGATGCCACACCGTCCACGGCGATCCACTCGACCATCGAGCTCGCCCGCATCGCCGATCGCCTCGGCTATCATCGCTTCTGGCTGGCGGAGCACCATGCCTTGCGCGGCCTCGCGGACGCCAGCCCCGAGATCCTGCTGGCGCGCATCGGCTGCGAGACGACACGCATCCGCATCGGCACCGGCGGCATCATGCTGCCCTACTACTCGACCTTCAAGATCGCCGAGCAGTTCAAGATGCTGGAGGCGCTCTACCCCGGCCGGGTCGATCTCGGCGTCGGACGAGCGCCGGGCGGCCATCCGCGCACGGCCCGCGTGCTCTTCGACGGCCGGCCCATCGGCGGTGAGGAGGATTTCGTCCGCCAGCTCGCGGAGCTGTCCGCGATCTACAAGGGCACCGTACCCGAAGGCCACCCGCTGCATGGCCAGATCGTCAACCCACTGGGTCCAACCGCGCCCGAGCTCTGGGTGCTCGGCTCGAGCACCGGTGGTGCGGCGTTCGCCAGCCATCTCGGCATGCGCTACGCCTACGCCAATTTCATCAATCCACACGGCGGCGCACGCGTTGCTGCCGCCTATCGCCAGCATTTCCAGCCGGGACACGAGCCCAAGCCGCACATGGCCGTGGCGGTGCTCGCCGTCTGCGCCGAGTCGGATGCGCAGGCCGAGCTGATCGAGCGCGCCATCTGTCTGAGGTGGGTCAACACGGCCTATGGTCGCGAGACGCCCGTGCCGACACTCGAGCAAGCCGCGCAACACCAGTTCTCGCCGGAGGAGCTGTCCATCGCCTCTCGCGAGCGGCCACGCGCCATCCTCGGCACGGTCGAGCGGGTCGCCGACGAGATCCGTGCGATCCAGGCGGCCTTCGAGGCAGACGAGGTGATCGTCGTCTCGATGGCGCCATCCTACGAGTTGCGCAAAGCTACCATCGAGCAACTGGCCAAGGCCTTCTCGCTCTGAGACCAGCAGTACCGGCCCGCGGCTCAGCCGGGCCGGCCCCACAGCCGGCGGCCGAGCTGCAACAGCCAGGCCCGCGCGCGTGCGAGCAGCGGCCTGAGCACCAGCGCCAGGCGCAGCCTCAGCGACCGGGCGCTCTCGGCGAGCCAGCGATAAGCCGCGCTCGACCGCAGCCAGGTCTTGAATTCGCGCAAGGTCAGCTTCGCCCAGCGCTCCAGGGCCAGCCAGCGATCGTCGAACCACGCCAGCACAGCGCTCATCCGCGCCAGCGGACGCAGGATATCCCAGGTTCCCTTGACGAAGATGGCGCTGACGAATTTCGCGGCGACCAGCCCGCCGCCCGCATAAAGCGGCCGCGTCACCAGAAGGGCCGCGAAATAGAGCTTCGCCGGGATCAACAGCAGCCCAGGTACGATGATGAATGGCAGCGTCGCGAACGGCGTCGCCTGCCGCACCCAGCCGCTCGGGTGGCGCATGCCGTGCCGACGCAGGGCGTTGCGCATGGTCTTGACGGCGTTGAAGTACCAGGCGAGCGGCGCCAGATAGCGGGCGAGCCGCCGCACCGAGGCGAGCGCCTCATCCAGCAGGAAATAGAGCGCCGCCAGGACGTAGGCCGTCGCCCGGCCGGCAGCGCGCAGCAGGCGCCGCAGCGCGCCCCACGCCCCACCCGGACCGGCGGCGGGCGGCTCGGATGCCGGATCTGGCACAGGTCGATCACTCACCTGGACGACACCTCAGTCGCGCGGGCCACTGCACGTATCCGGCAGTCTAAGCTTGCCACACGCTGGCGCGGAAGGACGAACCCGAACGAGGGTGACTATTCGACCGCGGTGACGCGGTAGCCCGCGGCGCGCAGCGTCGCCACGAGGCCGTCGTCACCCACGAGATGCAATGCGCCAACGGCGATGAAGGCGCCGCCCTGCGCCAGGATGGGTAGCGCCGCATCGTGCATCCGGCGATTGCGCACGGTCAGGAGCTGGTGCTTGAAGGCGGCGAGCGACACTGGCCCGACCTTGGCCTCGCGCGCCAGCACGCGCTGCAACGGCCAGGCGGCCGCGATTTCCCGCTTCAGATAGAGCTGAACGATCGTCTCCATCATATCGTCGAGGCGCGGATAGAGCTTCACCGCCACCCGCAGCATGGACACCTGATCGGTCATGGGCACGGCCGCCATGGCGCGCAACTGATCCTCGATGGTCTCCAGACCGACAACCGGGCGCCCGCTCTTGCGTGCCAGCTCGCCGATGCGGCCATCGACGGTCGCGATCCCCTTCGCCACGCGCTGCTGCTCGCAATGGGAGAGAGACATCATCGACATGATGACCCAGGGCTGGAAGGCTGCGGCTGCCTCACCGGGCACGCCCGAGCGTTGCAGCACGGCCTTGACGGTCGCGAACTCGGAGCTGTCGACGAGCTGGTCGAGCCGCTTGCCGTCGCGGAGCAGGAGCAGGGAGCTGAGCTTGGCCATGGCCTTGGCGATGGCCTCGGGGGCGAAGTCCGCCACCTCGAGCACGACCCGCTTGGACCCTTCGATGGCCGCCAGCACCCGCGGCGAGAAGCTGGTCACACGCGTATCGGTCAGATGGATGGTTCCGAACAGGTGGGAGACAGCCACACCATCGCGCTCGATCCGCCACAACAGCGCCTTGCCGTTGGCCGTCCGGTCCCGCTCGACGGCGATCTCCTTGTGCTGCTCCGGCGCACGCTTGGCCATCTCCGTCATCATGTCGGCGCCACGGCATTCGCCGGGCTCGCGCGCATTGGCCGGACCTGCGAACAGCGCCGCCAGCAGCAGCACCACGATCAGCAAGATGTGGAATTCCCCGAGCACTCTCGAACGCAGCACGTGCGGCCTCCATCCTTCGATCGCGACGGCAGAAATCGTTGCCGATCTCTTACGGTGCTCTCGCTTAACGACCGATTAAAGGCGCATGCTGCGGCAGAGCTCAGGCGCGAGGATGCGCGGAGCCGTGGACGGCGATGAGGCGGTCGCGATCGACCTCGGTATAGACCTGCGTGGTCGACAGGCTGGCGTGGCCGAGCAGCTCCTGGATCTGGCGCAGATCGGCGCCCGCCGACAGCAGATGCGTGGCGAAGGAATGGCGCAGGGCGTGCGGCGTCGCCGTCGCCGGCAGGCCGAGCGTTCCGCGCAACTGCTCCACCAGAAGCTGGATGATGCGCGGTGACAGCGGCCCACCCTTGGCGCCGCGAAAGAGAATGTCGTCGGCGTCGAGCGGATAGGGGCACAGCGACAGATAGCGCGCCACCGCCTCGCGCGTCACGGCCAGCACGGGCACCAGCCGCTCCTTGTTGCCCTTGCCGGTGATGCGCAGAACGTCCCGCAGGCCGACCGGCGCCTCCTTCACGCGCAGCGCCAGCGCCTCGGAAATGCGCAGGCCCGCGCCGTAGAGGAGCAGCAGGACGGCCGTGTCCCGCGCCGTGATCCAATCCTTGTCCGCCGCCAGGGCGTCGGCGACGACCGCTTTGGCCTTCTCGACGGTGAGCGGCTTGGGTATGGCGTGCGGCAGGCGCGGATTGCGAATGGTGAGGATCGCGCGGTTCTTCAGTGCGCCGGACGCCTCGAGGTAGCGGAAGAAGCCCCGCAGGGCGGACAGCGCGCGGGCAATGCTGCGGCTTTCGACGCCGACGCGACGGCGGGCAGCGAGGAAACCACGCAAAGTCTTGACATCCAGGCGCGCCAGATCGGCGAGCGCCGGCGGATAGCCGAGATGCCGGCCGAGCCAGCCGAGAAGCTGGTCGAGGTCACGCCGATAGGCGACGAGGGTCTGCGCGGCCACGCCACGCTCGCTTCCAAGGTGCGCCAGCCATCGCGCGGCGGCATCGGCGAGATCGCCCCCGAGCGGGAGCGTCAACGCCACATCTGACGACGGAACGGGTGCGCGCGACGGCATGCCAACTCCCCTCGAATCACCGGCATGGTCGAGCTTCGATGGCGAATGGTAAAGCGATGATGAAGATCCAGCCCCCCGACCCGTGGCACGGGCCGGGCCGCGGCCGCCCGATCACCGCGACAGGATGGACTTGGCCAAACGTCCGACCGACATCTTGCGCTTGCGGCTCTCCGCGTCCTGAAGGGCCTGGGCGATCTCCTTGACCCGCGAAGACTTCTTGCGCGTGATGATCTCGGTCCGGAACTGGCCGGACAAGCGCACGCCGCAGTGGCTGCCCGAGATCCACACGACCTCACAGGCGACCGATGTGCGCTCCGGCCCCATGCTGAACGTGAGCACGAGGCTGTCGCCGATCGAAAGCCGGCTCGCGCCATCGGTGAATCTGTCGCCGCTGAACTCGAGCTTCGCGCCGGTCGACGAGCGATCGCAGATCATGCAGGCGATGTTCTGGCTGAGGCGCTCGTTCTTGAGCACGGCGGGGATGTGCGCGGCGACTCGCCTGGCGCGCCGCTTGTCCTTGCCGACCTCCTCGGTGTCGTCCTCGTCGTCTTCCACTTCCGGCTCGGCGGCGGTCGCCGACTGCTCGGCGGGCACCTCTTCCGACGGCGCGAGAGCCGTCTCGACCGGCACTTCCGGCGTGACGTCCGCCTCGTCCGGCGTCGCGACTGCCACGGACCCGGTCACGGCCTGTCCGACGACGACAGGCTCGGCGACGGGCGACGCAATGCTCTCTGTAACGACTGGCTCGACCGCCTCGACGTGCGCGGGCACGACCTCCGCGACGGTAGCAATCTTCGGCGGCGCGACGACGCGCGCCACCGGCGCGCTCGCAGGCGTGTCGTTGACCTGACGCGGCTCGACCGCAGCTATCATGGCGGTGCCGGCCGTGCGCAGAGCTTCGAGCTCGCGCTCTGCCTCCGCCAGACGGCGCAGCGCTTCGTCGCGCGCGGCCTCCGCCTGCAGGCGACCGCCCTGCTCCTGCTCGACGCGAACCTCCCAGCGCACCAGCTCCTTGCGGCGACCTTCGGTCTCCTGCTGAGCCTCGCGCTCGGTCTGCTCCTGCGCCGCCCGCAGGACGGCAAGCTCACGCTCCGCCTCGGCGGCCCGCTTCGTGGCTTCCTCGCAACGGGTCTCGGCATCACGGCGCGCCATCGCTGCCTGCTCGAGCTCTGCGGCGTGGCGCTTGTCGGGATCTCCGCTGGCGTTGGCGGCCTTCAGGGCCACCAGCTCGCGCTCGAACTCCGTCGCGCGACGCATGGCCTCGTTGTACTGCGTCTCCATCTCGTGGCGGGCGGTCTGCTCCTGCTCGACACGGACTTCCCAGCGCACCAGCTCCTTGCGACGCGCGTCGGCCAGCTCGAAGATCTCCTGCTCGCGCTCCTCGTTGGCCTGCTTCAGGCGGGCCAACTCGTGCTCTGCCTCGCGGGCCTTGCGCTTGGCGTCATCACGCGACACTTCGGCCTTCTGCTGCTCGGCGCGCGCGCGCTCGATGTCGACCGTCAACCGGGCGATGCTCTGCTCGGCGGCCGCGCTGTCGGCGCCACCCGTCTCCTGAAGTGCGGCCAAGGCGTGCTCGGCCTCGGTGGCCAGCTTGATGGCTTCGTCGCGCTCGCCCTCGGCTTTCTGGCGGCTTGCCAGCTCGCGCCCGAGCTCGGCCCGCAGGCGCGCCATCTCCTCGGAGCGCGCGGCCTGCTCGGCGGCGCTCTCCGTTTCGATCCTGTCGTTGAGCGCGGCAAGCGCCTGCTCGGCGTCATGGGCCAGTCGGATGGCCTCGTCGCGCTCGGCTTCGAACTGGGTGCGGGCCGCCTGCCGGCTCTCGCTCTCCGCAGCGAGCCGCGTGATCTCACTGCGCGCGGCGGCAAGCTCCGTCTCGAGCGTGCGGTTGCGCTCGTCGTCCGCGGCTTCGCGCGCGGCCAGGGCGGCTTCCGCCTCCTCGGTGCGTCGCTTGGCATCGTCCAGCGCGCCTTGCGCCTGGCGGTGCTCGCGCTCGGCCGTTTCGAGCCGGCCTTCGAGCTCCGTGATGGTCTTGCTGCGCGCGGCAGCCTCCAACTCGATCGCCTTCACATGCTGCTCGCTCTCGGCCTTGAAGGCGGCGAGCGCGGTCTCGGCATCTACGGCACGCTGCCCGGCCTCAACGAGCCCGGAGCGTACACCGCTCAGCTCCTGCTGCACGGCCTGCATCTCGGACTTCAGCCGGGAGATCTCTTCGAGCCGCGCCGCGACCTCGGCCTGTGCGGCCTCGAGACGGCCGTCGTTGAGGGCCGAGAGCTCACGCTCGGCGTCATCGGCCAGACGCACGGCCTCGTCGCGCTCGGTCTCCGCCGTGCGGCGGGCGGCCTGCTCGGCCTCGAGCCTGCTTTCGAGTTGGGCAATCTGCGCGAGATGCGCGTTGACGTCGGCGAGAGCCGCCTGCACGGGCGCTCCACCCTCTCGCAGCGCGGACAGCTCGTTCTCGGCCTCGGTTGCGAGCCGGATGGCCTCGTCACGCTCCGCCTCGATGCGCTTCTTCTCGATGTGATCGCGCTCGATGCGGCTTTCCAGCATCACCATCTGCTTGCGACGGGCCTCGGCGTCCTCGAGAACCTCCTCGTCGCGCTTCCTGGCGGCCTCCTGCATCTTCGCAAACTTGCGGTCGGCCTCGGCCATGTAGGCCGAAGCCTGCTCGCAGAGCGCCTCGGCTTCGACACGGGTGCTCCGCTCACGCTGCAATTCCGCCTCGAGGCGCGCGATCTGGGCCGCGAGGTCGCCAGTGGCGGCGCGCGGCGCCAGCTGCGGCTGGGCTGGCATCTGGGCTTGGGCAGGCGCGCTGGCAGGTGGCGGCGCGGGTTGCGATACCGCGGGTTGCGATGCCGCGGGTTGTTGGACCAGCGCGGATTTTGCCTTGGCCGCGGCGCGGGCGCGTCGTTCCGCCGCCTCGCGCAGGGCCTGCAAACCGCTGTGCACCGGAGCCGCCTGCGGCTGGGGAACTGGCGGCGCCATCACAGGGGCCGGCTCGGGCATGGACTCCAGCATGGGCTCGGGTTCGAAAGTGGGCTGTGGCGTCTCGGCCATCGCAGCGGAATCGACGGGCGGCATGTCCTCATAGGGTTGCTCGATGAACGTCGTATCGATTTCCACACGCGGACGCTTCGGCGGCAGCGAGCTGCGCGCACGCTCGCTTGCCTCGACTACTGACCCGAGTCGAGTCATCAGCCGCATATTCCGCTTTCGCCAGAACACGCCAGAAACCCCTTACCTTAGAGAACACCCAATGATGTCGCAGTTCCTTCTAGCAAATCAATGCTAAACTGCCATTAATTCTCCGGCGTGCGGACGACTTATGAGACAGGGTTACTG
>JAGRKR010000219.1:0-505 GCA_020442225.1 Hyphomicrobiaceae bacterium
CGGCGAGCCCGGCATCGGCAAATCTACCCTGCTCCTGCAATTGACCGCCGCTCTCGCGAACAAGGGCCGGCGCTGCCTCTACTTCTCCGGCGAGGAGGCGACGACGCAGGTGCGCTTGCGCGCGCTCCGGCTCGGTCTCGCGGAGGCCCCGGTGGCGCTCGCGGCGGAAACCAATCTCGCCTCCATTCTGGCGACGCTCGGCGAGGGACCACGGCCCGATCTGGTCGTCGTCGATTCCGTCCAGACGCTGTGGGTCGATGCGCTCGAGGCGGCCCCCGGCACGGTGAGCCAGGTGCGGGCGGCGGCCCAGGCGCTCATCGGCTACGCCAAGACGAGCGGCGCAACACTCGTTCTCGTCGGGCATGTCACCAAGGACGGGCAGATCGCCGGCCCCAAGGTCATCGAGCACATGGTCGATACCGTCCTCTATTTCGAGGGGGACCGGGGGCACCCATTCCGCATCCTGCGGGCCGTCAAGAACCGCTTCGGCGCCACCGACGAGATC
>JAGRKR010000219.1:593-2149 GCA_020442225.1 Hyphomicrobiaceae bacterium
GTCTTCGCCGGCATGGAGGGCACGCGGCCCATCCTCGTCGAGATCCAGGCGCTGGTGGCGCCATCCTCGCTCGGCACGCCGAGGCGGGCGGTCGTCGGCTGGGATTCCAACCGGTTGTCGATGCTCATTGCGGTACTCGAGGCGCGTTGTGGGGTGCGCCTCGGCAGCCACGACGTCTATCTCAACGTCGCCGGCGGGCTGAAGATCACCGAGCCGGCGGCCGATCTCGCAGCGGCGGCCGCCCTTCTTTCGTCACTATCAGGCGTTGCCCTGCCGATGGATGAGCTCTACTTCGGGGAGATCGGCTTGTCGGGAACAGTGAGGGCGGCCGGACACACCGCGATCCGCCTGAAAGAGGCGCAGAAGCTCGGCTTCCGCCGTGTGGTGATGCCCGAGCAGGGGGTGGTGGAGGCTGGCACGCTCACCGTCTCACTCGAGCGTATAGGGCACTTGCGCGAACTCGCGGCTCGTCTGGGAGCCGTCGAATGATGGCGCCGCCGCTGCGGGGCGCCGCGCCGATACGCCCATACGGCTTTGGTCCCGCCTGCAAATCCGCTATTGATGATCCGCGCGTCCTGAGCTTGCGCCCAGGGTGCGACGTGCTGTGGTGCAACCGAGGAAGCTCTCTATGATCGGCCCTCTGACGTACGTGGACGCCGCCCTGCTGGCCTTGATGGCGATCTCCGGCCTGCTCGCGATGTATCGCGGCTTGACCCGCGAGATCCTGTCGATCACGTCCTGGATCCTTGGCGCTCTCGCCGGCTTCTTCATCTGGCGCACCCAGAAAGAGCTCGCCATGAACCTGGCGGAGGCCATGAATCTCAAGGGCTTGCCTCCCGTCCTGCCGCCGATCGTGCTCGGCATCGTCGTCGGCATCGTTGTGCTGTTCATCGTGCACATGATCACGGCGCGCATCTCGGACAGCATGCTCGACAGCCAGGTCGGCATGATCGACCGCATCCTCGGTCTCGCGTTCGGCCTGGCGCGCGGCTATGTCCTGGTCGTCATCCCCTACATGTTCTTCCTCAACTTCTTCCCCGATCCGAAGCTGCATCCGAAGTGGGTGCGGGACTCCAAGTCCCTGCCCTATCTCGATGCCACCGGGAAGCAGATCGACGGCGCCATACGCGGCGTGCTTCCCCGCATCCCGGCCCTGACCGGCAAGCCGAGCACGCCGGCAGCTCCGGAGGAGCCTGCCCCGCCCGAGCGCCGGCCCTGAGCACGGCTCGAATCGCATCCGGGCCGTTGCCCTGCAACCAGACGTTAACCAGCCCCGCCGAGCGTATCGCCGCCGTGGATCGCTGGTGATTCGGGACTGGCGCCCGCTTGCCTCGCGGGATATATGACGGTCGAAAGACGACGGTCGGCAGTGACCGTCTCTCTTGCTCGGTCGGTTCGCGAGCGCCATCCTCCTACCTGGACGAGGCAACCATGGCGGGTCACAGCGGTTTCGAGGCTTTGAGCGAGACGTGGCCTGCCGAGGATGATCGACTGCACGAGGAGTGCGGCGTGTTCGGCGTGTTCGGTCACGAGGACGCCTCGGCATTGACGGCGCT
>JAGRKR010000220.1 GCA_020442225.1 Hyphomicrobiaceae bacterium
GACTTGATGTGCCACTCGATGAGCGGCGTCGAGAGCGCCTTGGCGACCTCGGCCGCCAGCACGGACTTGCCCGTGCCGGGCTCGCCCTTGATGAGGAGTGGCCGCTCGAGCGTAATCGCGGCGTTGACCGCCACTTTCAAATCCTCGGTGGCGACGTAGGACGCTGTGCCTTCGAACTTCATGGTATCCGACCTGCCCGCTTCTGACCGGCGGGCACCATAGAGTGCGTTTGGCTGCGATGGAAGCCTCGGGCGCGGTGGGGTGCAGCGGCGAGGGGCAGGTGCCGCGATGCGCCACTCCCCCGAGGTGCGAGCCTGTCGATCGCACACTTGGTGGGAGTGGCGCGAGGGCGCTTCAGGGAGAGCGCCCGCGAGGGCAGTGTCGGCGCGCCACCGGTCCGGCTGACCAGGGGGGAGCGGGAAAATCAACCGGAGCGATGGCGCGCGGTTCTTGTTCTCATTGTTTCGACACCGTCTCCTCGGGGATCGGGAAACGGACTTGGCGGGAGTGGTGGCGCTCCTTTCTGCGGGCTCGTGCCGGCGACGGTGTGGCGGTACACAGGGGTAGACGGGTTGGCTGGCGCGGCTCTCGTGCTCCCGAGGGCGCACAAATCGATCGACGCCCGACAGCCTTCCATGCCAACCGAGTATGCGGCCAAAGGCTGAATGCGCGGTTAAGTAGCAAAAAATCTCGAGCGCAATCTTTGAGGGAAATTTGTTCAAGGTGGTGCGCAAGACTGACTCTGTCGTCGGATAATACCGGCAAACGTTGGTGTTCGCCGAGATTTCGCGGGTCGTTGGCACAGCGTTCATTGCGCACAGCCGAAGTCATGCTGCGATGCACAATCCGGATTTGCTTGACTTGGAAAAACAGCTACTTAAATACGGTCGTCATTGGTGCTGACCGCGGATCACACCGATCCGCCGCGCCAGCCAACGGAGCGCAGCATGGGCAAGGTCGAGCGAAAGGTTGCCAAGGGCAAGGCGCCGCCTAAGGGGAGCAAGCGCCGCCCTGCTGATTTGCCGGCCGATTACAGGCCGTCCGACGACGAGCCGTTCATGAATGAGCGCCAGCGCCTCTACTTTCGTCGTAAGTTGCAGGCCTGGAAGGAAGACATCATCCGGCAGACGCGCGAGACTCTGGCGACGCTGCACGAGGATTCGGTGCAGCACGCCGACATCGCCGACCGGGCGACGTCGGAGGCGGACCGTACGCTCGAGCTGAGGTCGCGGGATCGCCAGCGCAAGCTGATCGCGAAGATCGATGCGGCCCTGACGCGGCTGGATGACGGCACCTACGGCTATTGCGAGGAAACGGGCGAGCCGATCGGCCTCAAGCGCCTCGACGCACGCCCCATCGCGACACTGAGCCTCGAGGCGCAGGAGCGCCACGAGNNCGCGAGCGCGTCTACCGCGACGACTAGCTTGGCGCCAGAGCGTGCGTGCCACCGGCCACACGCTCGTTCCGCGTGGGACGGACGCGCTGCACGCTGCAACCCTGCTCCAGCGCACGTCATCAGTCTCCCGGCTGCACGCCTGCCAGTGTCGAGGCCGACCTCCGGCCGCTTCAGCTTCCCAGCCCCAGTTTGCGCCGTGCGGCCGAGAGGACGGTGTCCGGATCGCCGCGCGCGTTGAGCGCGCACCATGCCATGGCGCCCGCGCCCCGCGCGATCTGCGTCTCGACCACCGCGGGCGTGGCGTCCGAGGCGTCGTTGCGCCGTGCCTCCACCCGGGCGACGAGATTGCCGCGGTCGGCCGTGAGCCAGAGCCCGTCGAAGCGGCACGCCGGCGACAGCCGCGCGGCGATCCGCTCGAGGGCGTTGCGCTCGTCCGCTTGTGCATAGACGGCATCGACGATCACGGCCTGCCCGGCGGCAAGCGCGCGTTGTGCCTTGCCCTCCAGTCGCGCGTAGACGCGTCGTGTGACCTCCAAGTCATAGGCGCTTTGTGGCAGCCGCTCGGTTTCGGGGCAGGCGAAGAGCGCCTTGCGCTCGAGATCACTGCGCAGATGCACCGCGCCCGGTGCGCGGCCGATGCTCGGCGCGAGATGGCGCGCCAGCGTGGTCTTGCCGGAGCCGGAGAAGCCACCGATGGCCACGAGACGGGGCGCATGCGGCTGGAGCGCCGCCGTGGCCTGCTCCACGCGCGCCCTGGCTTCCGCCACCGCGCCAAGTCCCTCTCCGCCATGTGCGTCGAGGTGCCTGCGCTGGCTCGCCACCATCGCTCGGATGCCCGCGCGCAGTGCGAGGAACAGCGGCAGCGCGATCAACCCATCGAGGTCGATATCCCGGCCGGTGCGCCAGAGATAGCGGTTGAGCACGAGATTGGCGGCAGCGCGTGTGCCGCGGGCGTCGAGGTCCATGAGCAGAAACGCCAGGTCGTAGAGAGTGTCGATGGTCGCGAGCTGCTCGCTGAACTCGATGGCATCGAACGGCGTCGGTACGCCATGCCACAGGACGATGTTGGCGAGGTGCAGGTC
>JAGRKR010000221.1 GCA_020442225.1 Hyphomicrobiaceae bacterium
ACACGGGTCTGGCCGGCAGGTCTGGCCATCCGATTGTTGCAGATCAGTCACGGTTATTTTTGGGGCCCGAGACCGCCTGAGAGGCGGTCCGGGCCCCAGTTCTTTTCAGTTAATCAATCGTTAACGCGCATGCTCTGCGGCGGTGCCGGGCGCCCCGAGTCCTTGGCCGGAGGGGGGCTGGCAAGCCTAAAAGTGATTCAGGGCGAGCAAAGCGGCGGGCGTCACATAACACTTTTTCTGTGTTCGACCCCGGTGGATTCAAGTCGGAATCTCAATGTGTTTGTCCACAGGCCTGCCGTGATATCCACCGGCCGGCGCGACGTTCCGGGCGCTGCCGACCCGACCGGCTCGAGCCCGTCGTCGATTTGTCATCCAAGGGCGGCGGGAGTATAAGCCCCCCTGTCCCCGGCGCGCTCGCGTATCGAGAATTGCCGGGGTACGGGGGACGCGTAGAAAAGCTCCTGGCCAGCGCAAGATGCGGTCGGAGCGCTGTCCTTTATCGGTGCCTGCCTCGTGAGGGGGCGCCGAGCCAAGTCTCGTTTGTGATGTTCACGAGTTGCTGGTCGTGACGATGCCGTCGAGGGCGACGGTGTCGGATGCGACGTCATTTTCGGGAGTAGACAGACTTACGTGGTTAAGGGTTCGAACAACTCTGTCCACATCCCCGACGTGTCTGTGCACGAAGCATGGTCCTGCCTCGAGAGGGATGCAGGATCGCTTCTGATCGATGTGCGGACGCACGCGGAATGGACGTTCGTTGGAGTTCCGGACCTGACGCAGTTGGGCAAGACGCCGCTGTTCATCGAGTGGCAGACCTTTCCCGACAACCGCGTTGATCCAGCGTTCGGCGATCGCATGGAAGCGATGATCGCGGAACGCGGTGGCGACCGGAGCACTCCGCTCCTCTTTATCTGCCGATCGGGTGGGCGAAGCTTCGCAGCGGCCCGCGAGATGGCGGTCAGGGGATACGTCAAGTGCTCCAACGTAGCGGACGGTTTCGAAGGGCCACTCGATCCGATCCGCCATAGAGGCCAGGTTTCCGGTTGGAAGGTCTCTGGTTTGCCTTGGCGACAAGGCTAGTCGTGCGTCTCAAGCGTTTGGTTGCGTGCAAGTGCGCATTGCCCGGGGCAACGCCTCTCCCGGCGTGGGCAGCGCTATTCCACGGAGCCGGCTAGGAGCAGCATCGCATTTCAGTGGGGTTGAGAATGAACAGGCAAGATCAAGAACAAGCTTCGCAGGAAGCTGACAGGGACCACGAGACGGCACAGGACACGAAAGCGGCCGGCAATCGTGATGCCAAGTGGGCAAAGATCAGGAAGCTGCTTCGCGTTCGTCTGGGTGAGGATATCTACGTCAGCTGGTTCCAGAGCATGGAGCTCGATGTCGTAAGCGAGGGGGCGGCCCGGGTCTCGGTTCCCGTGAAGTTCCTCAAGACTTGGATCCAGTCGCACTATTCCGATGACCTGCTCGCGTGCATTCGCTCGGAGTTTCCCGAGGTGAAGCGGACCGAGGTGGCATTGCGCCAGCCGGGCAGCGATGCGCAGCAGCAGCGCAAGGGCGTGCCGGCGACCGAGCCGCGCAGCATCCGTTCGGGCGATCACGCCGGGCGGGCGGAGGACGGCCGGCCGTTGCCGCCGAGCGGTCCGGGCGCGGCCATGGTGCGCACCAGCGCCAACGGCTTCGAAGGCTCGCCGCTCGATCCGCGGTTCACCTTCGACTCCTTCGTGGTCGGCGCCGCCAACCGCATGGCTCATGCCGCCGCCGTGCAGGTGGCGGAGACCATCCTCGTCGATCACCCGCGCTTCAACCCTCTGGTGATCCACAGCTCCTGCGGTCTCGGCAAGTCGCATCTCCTGCATGCGATCGCCTGGGATGTGCGTCGGCGCTCGCCCCACGCGAACGTCATCTATCTCACGGCCGAGCGCTTCCGCTTCATCTTCGTCGAGGCGATCAAGTCGCAAACGGCCATGTCGTTCCGCGACCGCTTCCGTGGCAACGACGTGCTGCTGGTCGACGATCTCGAGTTCCTGCAGGGCGAAAAGACCGAGCAGGAGTTCGACCATATCGTCAACATGCTGCTGGACGCCGGGCGTCAGGTCGTCGTGGCCATGGCGCGGGCTCCCGGACACGTCACGAGCCTCAACGAGCGGATGCGCTCCCGGCTGCAGGGCGGTCTCGTCACGGAAATTGGCGTGCTCGACTATGATCTGCGCCTGCGCATCCTCGAAAAGCGGGTGGCCGATCGCCGTGCGGCGGACCCGAGCTTCGAGATCCCGCGTGAGGTCATCGAGTTCCTTGCCGATCGCCTGACGGAAAGCGGACGTGAGCTCGAGGGCGCCGTGGCGCGGCTCTATCACACGAGCCGCTTCACCAATACGCCCGTGACGCTCGCGACCGTCGAGACCATGATCCGCGATCTCGTGCTCGGACAGGAGCCGAAGCGCATCAAGGTCGACGACATCCTGCGGACCGTCTCTCGCCATTTCGGCGTCAGCCGCGGCGATATCATGTCGCAGCGTCGGCATCGCTCCATCGTCTGGCCGCGGCAGATCGGTATGTATCTGGCCAAGCAGCTGACCGCGCGCTCGCTTCCCGAAATCGGCCGCAGGTTCGGCGGTCGAGATCACACCACCGTGTTGCATGCGATACGCAAGATCGAAGGTGAGATCGAGAAAAAGCCGGGGCTGCGTGAGGAACTTGAGGAGCTGAAGCGTCAGCTCAACATCTGAGCGAGCGATCCAGTGCAATGAACGGGTCCCGGGGCATGCGCCCCGGGATTTTTCGTGTCGGCCTGAGGCGCGCGCGGGGGGCTCGGGGCGTGTGCCGGCAGGCGCGGCACCAGCGCCGCGCGACTGTGCGCCAAGTGCGCCAGATGCCCCAGGACACTTGCAAATTCGTGCCGCGCGGGCCAAGGTCTGGCCACTGCGGCTCCAGCGATTCTGCGCTGGGAGGAGGTCGGGCGTGCAGTCCGGGGTCGGCACCTGCCGGCGGTCGGCACGTTGGCCGAAGCTGCGACGTGGGACGTTTCCGGAGCATCGGGGATGCGGCTTGTTATCGAACGAAGTGAGCTGTTGCGCGCGCTCGGGCACGTGACGAGCGTCGTCGAGCGGCGCGCCACCATCCCCATCCTGTCCAATGTTCTGCTCAGGGCCGCGGGCCGCAGCCTGATGCTCAAGGCCACCGATCTCGAGCGCGAGGTGACGGAGGAGGTGCAGTCCGAGGTGAGCGAGCCGGGTGCGGTCACCGTGCCGGCACATCTCCTGCACGACATTGTCCGCAAGCTGCCGGACGGGGTCGAGATCGACATCGCCAAGGACGGCGAGCGCAATCGTCTCACCATCTCGTCGGGCCAGTCGCGCTTCGCGCTGCAGACATTGCCGACCGAGGACTTTCCCGATCTCGCCGCCGGCGAGATGTCGCACGAGTTCGAGATCGGCGCCGGCGAGATCAAGCGCCTGATCGACAAGACTCGCTTCGCCATCTCGACCGAGGAGACCCGCTACTATCTCAACGGCATCTTCCTGCATCAGGCGGTGTCGGCGGGGCAGGCGATGCTGCGGGCCGTGGCGACGGACGGCCATCGTCTGGCGCAGGTCGAGCTCGAGCTTCCCGGCGGCGCCGACGGCATGCCCGGCGTCATCATTCCCCGCAAGACGGTGCATGAGCTGACGCGGCTGATCGAAGGCACCGAGGCCGTCGTCAAGCTCGGTCTCTCCGCGGCCAAGGTGCGCTTCGACATCGGCTCGGTGACGATGACGTCGAAGCTCATCGACGGCACCTTTCCGGACTATGCGCGCGTCATTCCCGTCGGCAACGACAAGGTCATGACCGTTCGCAATGCCGAGTTTGCCAGTGCGGTCGATCGCGTCTCGACCATCGCCAGCGAGCGCGGCCGCGCCGTGAAGCTCAATATCGGCGCCAATCGCCTGACCCTTTCCGTCACCAATCCGGACGGTGGCAGCGCTACCGAGGAGCTGGCCGCCGAGTACACGTCCGATCCACTCGAGATCGGCTTCAACGCGCGTTATCTGCTCGACATCTCCACCCAGCTCGAGAGCGAGACGGCGCACTTCATGCTGGCCGATCCGGGCTCGCCCACCATGGTGAAGGACGGCGACGACAACAGCGCACTTTACGTGCTGATGCCGATGCGCGTTTGAACGGGTCCGTAATGGGACTGGGCGCCAAGGCCAGCGCCGCGCCGGGCGCCGACAGCCAGCCAGGCGATCGCAGCCGCCACGCCGTCGAGCGCCTCAGCCTCACGGACTTCCGCAACTATCAGCGCCTGAGCCAGGATTTCACGCCTGCTCCGGTCGTGCTGACGGGTGCGAACGGTACCGGCAAGACCAATCTTCTCGAGGCGGTCTCGATGCTGGCGGCCGGCCAGGGATTGCGCCGGGTCGCCTATGGCGATCTCACGCGGGCCGGTGGCGCGGTATGGAGCGTGTTCGCGCGCATCTGCTCGGCGCGCGGCGATATGGTCGAGATCGGCACCGGCCTCGACCCCGCCAGTCCCGGCAAGAGTGCGCGCCTCGTGCGCGTCGATCGAGTGCCGCAGTCGGGTACGGGCGTGCTTGCCGATCTGGTCGAGATGGTCTGGCTGACGCCCACGATGGACGGCCTTTTCACGGGGCCAGCCGGGGATCGCCGGCGCTTTCTCGATCGGCTGATCCTGTGCTTCGATCCGAGCTATCGCACGCGCGTCGGACAGTTCGAGCGCGCCATGCGCCAACGCAATCGGCTGCTCGAGACCACGTCGGGGGGCGATGCGCTGTTCACCTCCATCGAGACGGTCATGGCGGAGACGGGTGTGGCCATCGCGGCGGCCCGGGCCGAGGCGGTCGCACAGCTCGCTGCAACCATAGCGCGACGATGTGCGCAGCGGCCGGACTCGCCGTTTCCCTGGGCGACGATGTCCCTCGAGGGGCGGCTGGAGCGCGAGCTGGCCGAGCGGCCCGCCGTCGAGGTGGAGGATGTCTATCTCGGCCTCCTCGCAGCCGGTCGTCCACGTGATCGCGCGGCCGGTCGCACGCTCGATGGGCCACATCGCTCCGATCTTCTGGTCGGCCACGGCCCGAAAGGCATGCCGGCGCGCGTGTGCTCGACCGGCGAGCAGAAGGCGTTGCTGGTCGGTCTGGTGATGGCGCACGCGGAACTGATCCGGCAGAGCCGCGATGGCGTCACGCCGATCCTGCTCCTCGACGAAATCGCCGCTCATCTCGACGAGTTGCGCCGCGCCGCGCTGTTCGAAGAGCTGAAGGTGCTCGGCACGCAGGCATGGATGACGGGAACCGACCGCAGTCAGTTCGCTGCGCTCGAGGGCCACGCGCAGTTCTTCACCACAGGCGACTCCACGTTGCGCGCCCAGCCCGATTAAGCGCCTGCTTAGATTGTTGGCAATCGGCGCGATATCGCGCCTTCTCACGCCAATTCGTGTTATAAATCCGGCCAGATATCAACGTCTTCCAGGAACATTCGCATATGAGCGGCAAGCCGCCGACAAACGGCAACGGCAACGGCGCCGAGAGCTACGGTGAAGAGTCGATCAAGATGCTCAAGGGGCTCGATGCCGTGCGCAAGCGCCCCGGCATGTACATCGGCGATACCGACGACGGCTCCGGCCTCCACCATATGGTCTACGAGGTCGTCGACAACGCCATCGACGAGATACTCGCCGGCTACGCCACTGAATGCCAGGTTACGCTCAATCCCGACGGCTCGTGCACGGTGCGCGACAACGGCCGCGGCATTCCCGTTGGCATCAAGCAAGACGACGACCACGATCCGAAGCGCTCGGCTGCCGAGATCGTCTTCACCGAGTTGCACGCAGGCGGCAAGTTCGACCAGAACTCCTACAAGGTCTCGGGCGGTCTGCACGGTGTCGGCGTCTCCGTCGTGAACGCCCTGTCGACGTGGTTGCGGGCGCGCGTATGGCGTCACAACAAGGAGCATGCGATCGAGTTTCGCGACGGCGTGGCCGTGGCTCCGCTCGCCGTGGTGGCTGAAGCGGTCGGCAAGTCCGGCACCGAGGTCACGTTCTGCCCGAGCGCCGCCACCTTTTCCCAGACGGAGTTCGATTTCTCGACGCTGGAGCACCGGCTGCGCGAATTGGCCTTCCTGAACTCGGGCGCCAAGATCGTGCTGACCGATGCCCGTCATGCCGACGTGCGCCAGGAGACGTTCATCTACGAGGGCGGCGCGGCGGCGTTCGTGCGCTATCTCGATCGCTCGCGCAAGCCGATCGAGGGCATGGTCGAGCCCATCATGGTCGCGTCGGAACGGGATGGCATCGGCGTCGAGGTCGCCTTGTGGTGGAACGACGGCTACCACGAGAACGTGCTGTGCTTCACCAACAACATTCCGCAGCGTGACGGCGGAACGCATCTGGCCGGCTTTCGCGCGGCTCTGACGCGCGTCATCAACAAGTACGCCGAAGAGTCGGGCATCGCCAAGCGTGAGAAGGTGGACCTCACGGGCGAGGATTCGCGTGAAGGGCTTACGACGGTGCTGTCTGTGAAGGTGCCCGACCCCAAGTTCTCCGCCCAGACCAAGGACAAGCTCGTTTCGTCGGAGGTGAAGCCCGTCGTCGAGAGCGTCGTCTCGGATCAGCTCGCGGCGTGGTTCGAGGAGCATCCGAAGGAAGCCCGCCAGATCGTGCTCAAGGTGGTGCAGGCCGCCCAGGCGCGCGAGGCGGCGCGCAAGG
>JAGRKR010000222.1:0-5441 GCA_020442225.1 Hyphomicrobiaceae bacterium
GCGGCTTCTGTGCGGTTTCCGTTGGCTCGCGCCAGAGCCTCGAGCACGCGATTGCGCACGGCCGCTTTCGCGGTGCTCTCCAGCGTGTCGTTCGTCCCGGAAGTGATCCTGCGCGTGTCTAGCGCACTCTCTGGAAAGAGATCGTCGAGACCTATCTCTCCCGACTCCGCCAGGACGAGCGCGCGCTCGATGCGATTGCGAAGCTCCCGCGCATTACCTGGCCAATCATGGCTGGCGAGCGCGGCGACAGTCGCATCGCCGAGGTGGCGATCCGCAATGTTCAGCCGCTGCTGCGCGTCGGCCAGCAGCTTGCGCGCCAGATGCCCGATGTCCTCGGGTCTCTCGCGCAACGGAGGGATGCGGATCTCGACGACAGCGAGGCGGAAATAGAGATCCTCGCGGAATCGCTTCTCACTGATCAATTGATGCAGGTCGGCATTGGTGGCGGCGACCAGGCGTCCGGAAAAATCCTGCTCTGCCGCGGCGCCAACGGGTAGGAACCTCCGCTCCTGAATGAGACGCAGCAATGTCCCCTGCTGCTCGAGGGGCAATTCGCCTACCTCGTCCAGAAACAGAGTGCCGCCCGCGGCGCGCGCGGCAGCGCCCACTTGGCGCGCATGGGCACCCGTGAAGGCCCCCTTCTCGTGGCCATAGAGTGTGCTTTCGGCGAGGTTCGCCGGTATGGCCGCACAGTTGATGGCGATGAACGGCCCGTCGCTGCGATCGGACAATGCATGCAGCCGCCGCGCCGCCACCTCCTTGCCGACGCCGGTCTCGCCGCACAGGAGCACCGGCAGGTCGAAGCGCGCCGATCTCCTGAGCATGCGGTCGACCTCGCGCATTTCGCTCGAAACACCCAAGGGTTGGTCCGAAATGGCGGAAGGTTCCGGCTCGGGCTCGTCGAGGTCGCTCCTGATGCGGGCGATCAGCGCATCGGAGCTGACGGGCTTGGTCATGTAGTCGCGGGCGCCGGCCTTGATGAGGCGCACGGCCTGCTCGACGTCCCCGAATGCCGTCATGAAGTACGCTGGTCTCAGCCCGACCGTGTCGAGCATGGACCGGAAGATGTCCTCGCCGCTCGCATCCGGCAAGCGGATGTCGCTGATGAGCAGGTCAGGAGCGCGTGCCTTCAGCTCGCGCAGGGCGATGGCTGCCGTCTCCGCCAGCCGCACATCGAACCCCTCGAGCGCCAGCCGTTGCAGCAGGGCCGGGCCGAGAATCCTGTCGTCCTCGATCAGTAGTACAGATCTTCTATTGCTCACGTGTCTTCCCTGAGTGGGATGCAAACTCGCACCGTCGTGCCTTTGTCGGGCATGCTCGTTACGGACGCCCGACCGTCGAGATCACCGAGCAGCGCAATGATCACGTCCATGCCGATGCGTCGCCGGTCCAAGGGGCTCGACTTGCCGTCAGCCAGGTCGCGTGCCCGCTCGGGCTGCATGCCCTCTCCCTGGTCGTAGATGATACAGATGAGGGCACGATCGACGACATTCGCGCGCAGGCCGACACGCCCGCCTGCCGGTGTCGCCGCACAGGCATTGAGCAGGAGATTGAGCAGGACCTGCCGCACGCCGGCGGCGCCGACAGTAATCTCCTGCGGGACATCGACCTGCCATTCGAGGTCGAGCTGCGCGCGTTTGACAGCCGGCTGGATGAGATGCTCGAGATCCTCGAAGTCAGCCGGAGACAGCCTGCGGTCATTGACCGGCCGATACAGATTGAGCGTGCTGGTCACGATGCGATCAATGGCGTCGAGGCCGCGCTCCAGGAAACCTAGAGACTTGTCCCGGACTTCGGCCCGCTCGCCGAAATGGCGCAGCGTGGATACGGCTGTCGTCAGGCCGGCAAGAGGATTGCGCACCTCGTGCGCGATGGTGGCGGCCAGCCTGCCGAGCGCGGCCGACTGGGATTGCTCTGCAAGATCGATTGCGAGCCGCTCGCGCTCCCGTTGCGCCTCGAGCAGACGATTGAAGGAGCGGTAGAGCGCGCGGATCGCGGTAGGGCTGTCCGCCATCGTGCGCTCGTTGACGCGTGCGGCGTGACCGGTGGCGGCGGCTTCGAGTTGTCGCGTCAAGACTTCGAATGGCCGATTGAGCCGGCGGAGCACGCGGTAGGCGATGAACCCGGCCAGCGCAGCGATGAGAAGATCGACAGCGACAATGCCGACCAACATTCGTGTGCGAGCCGTGAACATCTCCTGCGCGTCGAGCGCTGCCACAACGGTGCCACCCGGCTGTCCACCGATCGTTCGGCTCGCCCACGCGAGGCCGCGCGAGGGGTCGATGCGGAACGGCGTCCTTGTCGCGTCGCGCGCCTCCTCCTCTGATACGCCGGAATCTCCGGCTCGCGCCAGCACGTTGCCTTGCGCGTCGAACGCGAAGAGCGCGCGCTCCTTGATCCCGTGCTGCTCCGCCAGCGCTCGCGTGAACCGTTCACGAACCCTGGCCATCTCGCCAAGCGAGATGTAGGCCCCGACGGAGGCTGCAAGACCGTCGAGATAGACGGCCCCGAGCTGCCGGAGTTGCATCTCGCTTTCCCTGCGCTCCCAGTACAGAGCGATCTGGGTTGTTAGCACAGCCGTCAGGAACACCATGGCGGCGGCCGCAAGAGGCAACCTCAGCGGCGGAGCGAGTCGTTTCACGTGGTCGCGAGTGAACAGCATCGCAACACACTTCGATACGCGATGGCGATTTGACAAGTCCTGCTCAGGGCAACAACGTCAAAGGCACGTGTCTCGCGGCAGCCGCATGGATATCGACCCTCAACGCTTCGAACCACCCGGAGGCGCGCCGGCGACCGAGCGAACAAGCGACGAGCAGATCCAGTGGCCGCGTCACCTCATCGATCTCCTCGAGTTCGCAGCTGAGACGGAGGGAGGCGGGAGCGGCGACGGTATAGCCATGGCTCCGCAGAAGCTCCGTTTGTCCGCTCACAAACTGCTGGACCGAGCGGCGGTGGTCGCCGATTGCCAGCACGGACACCGCTGCATCGCGCCACAGCCCGGTGTGGATCAGGGTCTGCGCGAGCCGGCCACTGAGCGGGTTGCCATCGACCAGCAGGCCGATGCGGCGCACGTGCAGCGGGCGTCGGCTGACGCGCAGGACCGGCCCCATGCCCGAGCGTGCAACAACTGCCGCCAGCTCGAAAGGAGGCTCACAAGGCATTCCCCGCGGGTCCTGTCCTGCCGGAACCACGATCAAGTCACAACCTGCGGCAACCGCCGGCAAATTCGCAAGATCGATCTCTTCGTGGCGCTGGGTCGTGCGCACTTGAAGCTCTCCAGCCATTGCTTCGAACTCCGACAGCGCATTGGCGGCTGCCGCGCGCGCCTTGAGGCGCTGCTGATCGTTGCGCCAGCGCGCCCAGTATCCGCCACCCAGTGGGACCGCCTCCGCTTGCGGCGTCGTTGCGACCTCGATCGCCGACAGGGCGGTGATGTTGGCGCTGCCGGAGCGCGCAATCTGCAGGGCGAGCCGCGAGGCTGCCGGCTGTGCCGGGCCGCCGGCCAGCCAGACCGTCAGATGCCGGATCGCGGCAGCCCCCTGATCCACTTCCGCTCCCGAGGCGCTGCGCAAGCTCTCGCCTTGCTCTCTCATGGGTACGATGCTCATCCCTGCCTCCTTGGTTGGCCGTTGATGATCTGTGAGATGGTCGAATGGGGCGTCCGCCCTCACACGGCGCCGGCGCACTGTCCGTCCGGGGGAAATGTCGACAACCTGGCGCGGCAACACGCCCTCGAGTGCATCCCGGATCGTCTCGGGGCTGAGGGGGGCGCCCGAGATGTAGGCAGCGCGCCCCAGCATGTGCGATGCGATCGGCGAGGTGAGAAACAGGAAGCCGATGGCTGCAAGCGCAGTCAGCAGCGAGCCAACCGTGCCGAGCAGGCAACCTATGCCGATGAGCATGAGCCCGACGCCCACGACGCCTGCCTTGGTGGCCGCATGCATACGCATGAAGGGATCGGCCAGACGCAGAATGCCTATGCCGGCCAGCGCCACGATCGTGCTCCCGAGCACGAGAAGCAGCGCACCCGCGACGTTCAGGAACCCCGTCATGACGATGCCCCTGACTTTCCGCCCGCAGGCGATGGACGGGCTGCGCGCTCCAGAAGACCGGCGAAGGCGACGGTGGTCAGGAAGCCGAGAAGCGCAAAACCGAATGCCACGTCGAAGAAGGCGTGATGGCGTGTAATGGCAGCCGTCAGCGCGGCGACCGCAACGGCGATCAATCCGAGCATGTCCAGCGCGATCACCCGGTCGGCGAGCGAGGGACCACGCAAGAGCCGCCAGCAGACGGCCAGTAGCGCAGCCGACACGAGGATGGACGCGTACACGATCGCAGCGTCGGACAAGGTCATGGCAGCACCTTCCTGACTTGTGCCTCGAGGGTTTCCTTGATGCTCTGCACGGCCGCATCGGGATCGGCCGTGTCCAGCGCGTGCACATAGAGCGTCTTTTGATCTTCACTCACGTCGAGGCTCGTGGTGCCCGGCGTCAGCGTGACCATGTTGGCCAGGAGCGTGATCCCGGACGCTGAGCGCGTATCGAGCGGAACAGCAATGATCGCCGGTCGCAAACGACCGCTCACGCCGAGAACGGCGGCGATGACGGTGATGGTCGACTTGGCGAGCTCGATGAGGAAGCCCACGGCCACGCCCATCCAGGCCCTCATGGCGATCAGACCGCGCTTCATCGCAGAACCTCCGAGACTTGGGTCGGCACGGCGCCGAGGACGGCAGAAATGTAGCCAGTCCGGTCGAGGAGACTTTCAGCGGCCGTCATCGACAGACGAGCGAACGGCTCTGCCCAAAGGCCGATCGACAGCGTAATCGCGGCCAGTACCGTGATCGGCACGTAGGTCGCGATGCGCTCCTGGCGCGTCAGTGGTGCGGGTGTCGCGGCATCGGCAGGCGCCGCCTTCCAGAAGGCCTCGTTCCAGATCTTGACCATGGAGTAGAGGGTCAGCAGCCCGACCGAGAGCGCTGCGAATGCCACGATCACGGCGCCGCCCTCCAGCGAGGAGCGGATGACGACGAGCTTGGCCCAGAAACCGGAGAAGGGTGGCACGCCTGCCAGCGACAGCGCAGGCACGAGGAAAAGGATGGCCAGCATCGGAGCCATGATCCAGAGGCCACCGAGCCGGCTCAGATGGAACGAGCCACCTTCGCTTCGAATGGCGCCGGCCAGGAGGAACAGGTTGGCCTTAACGACGATGTGATGGGTGATGTAGAGAATGCTCCCCGCAATCGCGAGCGGGGTCATGAGGGCGATCCCGACCAGCATGTAGCCGATCTGGCTTATGATGTGGAATGAAAGGATCTTCCGCACATCGTGATGGGACGCGGCACCCAGCACGCCGAAGACCATCGTTGCGATCGCGACGGCGGCCAGGACCGGGCCGAAGAACGCCGTATCGTGCGCGAAGATCAGCGAGAAGACCCG
>JAGRKR010000222.1:5539-10754 GCA_020442225.1 Hyphomicrobiaceae bacterium
ACTGCCGCCTTGGAACCGAACGAGACGAGCAGAAGAACGCCCACCGCTGCCAGCGCGCCCTGGTTGTCCAGTGTCGGCGCGACACGCGCGATATCCGCCAGGTTGAGCGTACCCGTCAGCCCATACAGCAATCCGACGGCAAGAAGGAACAAGGTCGTTCCCACCAGATTGAGCATGACGTAACGCAGTCCGCCATCGAGCTGCTCTCGCGTCCGATCGAGGACCAGCAGGCCGAAGGAGGCGATGAGCATCACCTCGAACCAGACGTAGAGATTGAACAGATCGCCCGTCGAGAAGGCGCCGCACACCCCGAGCAGAAGGCTATGGAACAGCGGCTGGAAGCCGGCACTGTCGCGCACCTGTGCGCCTGGCCCCAAGGCGTAGATGGCGACCGCGACTGCCATGACGCCCGTGATCAGGATCATGATCGCCGAGAAAAGATCGATGACGAGCGAGATGCCGAAGGGAGCAGGCCAATTGCCCATCTGCGCGACCAGTATCCGGCCGTCGGACGTCTCCCAGAGCAAGCGCGCGGCGACCAGCAGCAGGGCCACGGCGCTTGCAAGCCCGAGCCACCTCTGAGCACTCAGGTGCCGTCTCAGCACGGCGGTCAGGCCGGCTGCGAGCAGAGGAATGAGCAGCGGTGCGACGACGAGAACCTGGCTCATGATGCGTGCCTCGTCTTCTCGGCTTCGACGTCTGATGCGGCCGGCTGGACGGTCCGGCCCGGTGCGTACGGCTCCGCCTCCAGGAGAGGTGCATCGGCGGTGGCGCTCGTCTCGGCCTCGTGCATGTCCTCCGATCGCACGCTGCCCAACAGGGCCTGGGCCTTGACGATCAGCATCAGCGCGAAGGCCATCAGCCCGAAGCCGATCACGATCGCGGTCAGGATCAGCGCCTGCGGGAGAGGATTGCCGGCGCCGGCCGGGAGCGCCTGTGCGCCGCTCGGCACGAGTGGCGGCATCCACGGGCCGATCCGCCCCGCCGCCAGGATCGCGAGGTTCGCAGCCATGCCGAGCAAGACGAAGCCGATCAATACACGCGGCAAGTCTCTGGCCAGGAACAGGTAGACCGCAGCGGAGACGACGACACCGATGGAAACGGCGAGAAGGAGGCTCATGACCGCTCTCCCGACCCGGACTGCCCGCCATCGATGTCGGCCTGCCACGAGAGCAGTCCGAAGAAGATGGCGCACGACATCCCGACCACGGTGAGGTACACGCCGACGTCGAAGAGCAGGGTGGTTCCGATGGGGAGATCCACACCAAGCGGCGTCATCCACCAGAGATGCGTCAGATACGGCTGGGATGACGCAACGAGGGACGGCAGGCCGCTCACCGCCGCAACGATGATCCCAAGACCGACCACGACTGTCGGATGCAGCACGAGTACCCGACGGCTCGCGGCAACGCCCCGTGCGGTCGCATAGAGCAGCAGACCCGCCGAGGCGAACAGCCCGCCGATGAAGCCGCCACCCGGCTCGTTGTGGCCGCGCAGCAGAATGTAGAGTGACACGAGTACCGGCATCCAGAGCAGAAGCGGCGCCCATGTCCGCAGGATGAGCGTCTGAATCATCGGTTGGCCTCCGGGCGGGTTGAGCGGAGAAGGGCGACGATCGCGAAGGCAGCGATGGCCAGCACGGTGATCTCCCCGAGCGTATCGAGAGCCCGGAAATCGACGAGGATGACGTTGACCACGTTGCGTCCGTGCGCTGCCGGAACGCTTGCGCTCCCGAACCAATCGCCGAGGCGCGGGTCCAGGGGTGATGCCAGGACCGCCAGCAGCAGCGCCGTTGCCGCGGAGCCGACGAGCAGCGCTATGGCGCCGTCCGTCAGCGCCTGTCGCCGATCGCGGTCGTCCGCGCGTTGATGCGGCAGTCGCGACAGCGCCACGGCGAGAATGACGATGGTCAGCGTCTCGACGGCAAACTGCGTCAAGGCGAGGTCCGGGGCGGCGAAGAACAGGAAGACGGCGGCACTCGCAAAGCCGACGAGGCCCATAGCCATGACGGCTCGAAGCAGGGATTTTGCCATGGCAGCGGCAATGGCTCCGACCATGATGCCGAGGAATGCCACCGCGCGCCAATCGATGGCCGGTGCGTCGAACGCCGGCAGCGCCAGACCATCTCTCGCAAGCAATGTGATCATCACGCCTGCCCCCGTCACGACGAACAGGGTGCGCAGGTAGTCGCGCAGCCGGCCATGCTGGATCAGCCGGGTCGTGCGCTCCGCCGCGCGCACGATGGCATGCATGCCGCTGTCATAGAGCCGCGAGGGACACAGCCGATCGATGAGCCCTTGACCTTTGAGACGGGGTGCGAGCCGTTCCCACTGAGCGAAAAGCAGGATGCCGATCCCCATGGTGACGAGGCTGAGCAGGAGCACCGGGGTGAAGCCATGCCACAGCTTGAGGGACACCGCCGCAGGCCGCCCGAGGACCGCAGAGGCGGCTGGCTCGACGAGAAACTGGCCGAGCACTCCCGGTGCCGCACCGAATGCCAGGCCGAGCCCGGCGAGAACGACGGGCCCGATGGTCATGCGCCATGGTGGATCGTGAGGCGTCTCCGGCGTCGGGCGGCTTTCGCCGAAGAAGAGGCGCAGCGACAGCACGCCAGCAATGGCGACGGTCGCAGCATTGGCGATGAAGCCCAGCACGATCAACCCGGCAGAGAGCGGCCCGGCGTCCAGCTTCGCCTCGAGGATGAGTTCCTTGGCCACGAAGCCGACAAAGGGCGGCAGCCCCGCCATCGAAAGCGCGGCCAGCGTCGCCGCGACGGCAGTTACCGGCATGAGCCGAGCCAGCCCACCGAGCCGGCCCAGGTCGCGTGTTCCCGTCTCGTGGTCGACGATGCCGGCGATCATGAAGAGCGCAGCCTTGTAGAAGGCGTGCACGACCAGAAACGTAATGGCCGCCACCGCCGACTGCTCCGGCGCGATGCCGATCAGCATGACCAAGGTGCCGAGGGCCGTGACGGTCGTGTAGGCGAGGACACGCTTCAGATCCGTCTCGCGCAGAGCGAGAAGGGCCGCGGTGGCCGCCGTTGCAAGACCGAACCATGTCAGGGTGTGCTGCCACACGTACTCGTCCTGATAGACGGGATTGAGCCGGGCAAGGAGATAGACGCCCAACTTCACCATGGTGGCGGAATGCAGATAGGTGCTGACCGGTGTCGGCGCCACCATCGCGTTCGGCAGCCAGAAGTGAAACGGCACCTGTGCCGACTTCGTGAAGCAGCCGACGATGACGAGAAGCATGGCCGGCAGTGCCGCGGGATGCGCAAGCACGGCCGCTTTCGCAGCGATGATGCCGCTGATGCTCGTCGTGCCGGCCGCGATCGCGATCAGGAGCAAGCCGGCGAGCAGCGCGAGACCGCCGCCACCCGTCACGAGCAGCGCCTGCTGCGCGCATCTGCGGGCATTCGCATTCTCGTGGTTGGTGGCAATGAGGAAGAATGACGCGAGGCTGGTCATCTCCCAGAAGACGAACAGCACGATCACGTCATCGGCCATGACCGAGCCGAGCATCGCCGTCATGAAGATGGTCAGCGTGACGACGAGCCTGCGCAGCTTGGGATCGCCATGCAGGTAGCTTCCGGCGTAGACGAAGACCAGGAGCCCGATGCCCGCAATCAGCAGCGCAAGAACGAGCGCGAGCCCATCGAGCCTCAGCCCTCCTGCCATGCCAAGGGACGGCATCGACCATAAGGGGGAGAACAGCGCCATGTCTGCGGCGATGCGAGGCGCAGACCCGGCGAGAATGACAAGAATCGCAAAGGCGGCCAGCGCCGAGACACGGATGGTCCACCGCACGGATACGACGCTGCCGATCAGGCTCGCGGCAAGTCCGATCAGCAGAATCGTGAACGGCGTCGGTTGCGGCATGTCGTGTTTCCCCGGCTGCGCGTGCGGCTAGCTCGAGGACGACAACTCAAGGCCTGTGCCAGATCGACTAATGTCTTTGGGATCAACCCTTTAAGTGTCCCGAAGACATGCAGAGACTCGCTCTTGCGTTCACTGGCGCGAACACGGGGCCGGACGGGTGTTCACATCTGTGAACAGCAACGACGATGGACTGAGACATGACGCATGCCTCCAGCGGGATTGCCGGAGCATCACACCTGACGACCCGCGCGGCCCGGCAATCCGCGCCCAAACCGCTCGCGCGCCATGAACCGGCGACGCCCCAGCTTCTCCAGCTCGAGGATCACGAACAGCGCCAAGCCGACTGCGACGACGGCGACACCGTTCCCGAGCCCGACCGGACGGCTGTCGGACAGAGCCGGGATGACTGGCAGGCAGGTGAAGGCCAGCTTGAGCAGGAATTGCGAAAGCAGTGGCTCAAGGCCACTGATTTCGTAGAGGCCGGTGAGCGTGGCCTGCTGCGCACGTGCCAGAGCCAGCGTGACGGCCAGACTGGCGGTCGCATCCTCGCTCTCATCGACATGAACGAGCAGGTTCCCGAGTGTCGCGCCGCCACCTCCCTCCATCTCGTATCGCGAGCCTGCACGATCCCACCTCCTTTGCCGCGCGATCGTTGACGACGGTCAGACGGGAGCGCGTCACGCATCATTCCAGATATCGACGCCGTTGGGACGGAGCCAAAGTCGGCCAGCCGCATCGTGGCGTGGCTCGGCGTCTCGCAAGCCGACTTGGAACCAGACGATCGTGGGCAGAGCAGTCACGCCCTGCTTCGCTTCGTTCCCCCTCGAATAGTGTCGCCAAGGCAGCGGCAGGAGCCGGGACGCGCTGTCGGGCTGATGAGAGCCGAACCCTCTCACCAACCGCTGCGGATATCCTGCACGGCTTGCTCGAGCGCCTGGAGGAAACGCGACCGGTCGGCCCGGGCGAAGGCCGGCGGGCCGCCGCGGACATCGCCGGTCTCACGGAGGTGGGCTTTCAAATCGCGCACCGCTCGGGCCATGCCGATATTGTCAGGCGTGAACAACCGCCCGGTGGGTGACAGCGCCCGCGCCCCGTTCTTGAGGCAGCGGTCGGCCAGCGGGATGTCCTGGGTCACGCAGATGTCGGCCGCCCCGATTTCGCCGGCAATCCAGTCGTCCGCTGCGTCCGGCCCGTCGTCGACGAGGCGACGCTCGACAAGCTCGCTCGCCGGCAGCCGCATCCAGGCATTCGAGACGAAGATGGCGGCGAGACCATGCCGCTCGGCAACCCGCACGACCTCTTCCTTGACAGGGCAGGCGTCGGCATCGACGAGG
>JAGRKR010000026.1:0-8936 GCA_020442225.1 Hyphomicrobiaceae bacterium
AGAAGCACGACAACATTCCGCTGTGAGAGGCATGGGGCCGGACGGCGGCACGCTGGAGCAACGATGACGACCTCCAAGGTTCTCTCCCGCCTCACCCCCGGCCTGAAAGGCACGGCCACGCTCGTCGTGGCGCCGGAGCACACGGCGGCCAAGGTCGGCTCGGGTGTCATTCCCGTGCTGGCCACGCCCGTCATGATCAACGTCATCGAGGCGGCGGCGCTGGCGGCGGCCGAGCATCTGCTGCCCGAGGGGCACCAGAGCCTCGGCATCCGCCTGGACGTCCGCCATATCGCGGCGACGCCGGTCGGCATGACCATCCGGGCCGAGGCCGAGGTCATCAAGGTCGAGGGCCGCACGATCTGGTTCCGCGTCGCCGCCTACGACGAGACGGAGTTGATCGGCGACGGCAGCCATGAGCGCGTCGTCGTCAACGTCTCCCGCTTCGAGGCCCGCGTCGCGCGCAAGCTCGCGGCGGAGTGAGGCGACGGCGCGCCACTCCTGGTCCGCCTCGCGTCTGCGCGCCCGACGCGCTATGCTCGCTTCCAACGATAGAACAACATCGCCAGGGAGAGAGCCCATGACAGGTTTCGTCGGTGCGCAGCACGAGTTCCACAATGCCGAGTTTGTGCGCGGCTGGGCCAATCGCTTCGTGCCGACAGCGCCGCGCCTTCAGCTCTTCGACATGATCCTCGCCGAGATCGGCAAGCTCGGAAAGCCCGATGCGCATGTGCTGGAGCTCGGCACCGGCCCCGGCTACATGGCCCGCCACATCCTCGAGCGCAACGCCACCATCAGCTACGAGGCGCTCGACTTCTCCGACGTGTTCTTCGACATCGCCCGCGAGACCATCGGCGACCTCGTGCCGCGCGTGATCTTCACCAACGCCGACCTGATGGACCAAGCCTGGCCCAAGCGGTTGTCGCGCCGGCCGGATGCCATCATCTCGACCTGGGCGCTCCACGATCTCGGCGGCCAACAGCCGGTGGCGGACGTCTACCGCCGCTGCCACGAGACGCTGCCCGTGGGCGGTGTGCTGGTGAACGGCGACTTCATCAAGCCCGACGGCACGGCGTGGGACTATGAGCCGGGCCGCTTCCCGATCGCGCGGCACCTCGAGTTCCTGCGGCAGGCGGGCTTTGCCGATCCGAAGTCGCTCGCCCACCTCGAGCCCAACATCGAGACGCCGACGGCGGCCGAGAATTACGCCTGCCTCGTGGCGTGGCGATAGCACCGCCGCCGTCGCGATCCCGAAGTTCGCGACGGCGGGCGAGCACTGCGTCCCCGGCCGGGCGTGGCGCCAGCCATGCGCGAGCCGGGGTCTTTGCCGGTCGTTGGGCCGCCGGCCCATCGATCGGCGAGACGCCCGGAGGGCCGCACCATGGGCGCGGCTCCGTGGACGGCAGAAAGCCGGGCGAGCCTCAGCCCATCCGGGCCTTGAGCTTCGGCAGGATGTCCGTGGCGATCGCCTGGAGCTGCTCCATCTCGTACTTGTAGGGAACGAAGATGATGCGATCGATGCCGGTGGCGATGTGCGCCTCGAGCTGCTCCACGCACTCCTCTGGCGTGCCCATGATCGCGCTGTCCATGGTCGACTCCGACCAGGACGCGTAGTCCCATTCCGTTTGCAGCCAGTTTTTCATCGGCCCCTCGATCTTGGACCGCTCGCCGACGCAGATGGGGAGCTGGTTGGTCGAGATGAGCTCGTCCGGGTTGCGGCCGGCCTCCTCGGCGAAGCCGCGCACCTTCTCCCACACGCGCGCGAAGCTCTCGGCGGTGTAGTAGTAGGTGAGCCAGCCGTCGCCCTTGGTGGCGGCGCGCTTCAGCACGGCGTCGACGTAGCCGCCGATGAGCAGCGGCGGACGCGGCTTCTGCACGGGCTTGGGGTAGAGCACGGCGCCACGCAGATTGTAGGGCGGGTACTCGCCGTCGACCTTGTCCTCGGTCCACAGGCGGCTGATGATCTCGAGCGATTGCTCCATGATCTTACCGCGCTTGGTGAAGTCGACGCCCAGGGAGTCGAACTCGCGCTTGTACCAGCCCACGGCGGCGCCGACGATGAGGCGGCCGTCGGAGATGTGGTCGATGGTGGCCAGCTCCTTGGCGAGGATCACGGGATTGCGCATGGGCATCACGAGAATGCCGGTGCCGACCTTGATCTTGCTGGTGCGGGCGGCGACGGCGGTCAGGATGGTCAGCGCCTCGTGGATCGGGAAGTTCGGGTCGACACCGAGGAGGATGTGGTCCCAGGCCCAGATCGACTCGAAGCCGAGCTCCTCCATCTTCACGCCGTACTCGATCAGGTCCTTGGCGCTCGGCATCTCCGGATAACGCGTGAAATTGCGCATCGCCACGCCGAACTCGGTCATCTTCTTCTTGGCCATTCTGCTCTCCTGTCGCGTGGCGCCGCTTCGGGCGGCGATCAACTGCTGCTGCGTGACTGTCGGACGGAGGCGCGCCGGGCCGCCATCCCCTCCGTTGTCGTTCAGGCGGTGTAGAGCCGATCCGGATCGAGGTTGCGGACGACGTCGAGCTCCTGGCGGCGCGGCGGCTCGGTGCGGCCGACGCCGTCGGGGATGGCGATGTCGAAGCCGGTATTGTCGCGCACCTGCTCGGCTGTAACGCCCGGATGCAGCGCCAGCACCTTCATCTCGTGGCTGCGCTCGTCGAAGCCCATCACGGCGAGATCGGTCACGACGCGCCACATGCCGCCGGCCGGCAGGCCGCGATCGGCGCGCGAGCTGCCGCCCTCGATGAAGCCGGGCGAGGTGATGAAATCTACCTTCGAGACGAAGCGGCGCTTCTCGTGCTTCATGGCCACGATCATCTGGGTGAGCGAAGAGATGTCGTTGCCGCCGCCCGTGCCCGGCAGCCGGATCTTCGGGTCGTCGGCATCGCCGATGAAGGACGAGTTGAGATTGCCGTAGCGGTCGATCTGCGCCCCGCCCATGAAGCCGACGTCGACGTAGCCGCGCTGGAGCAGCAGCAGCACGTCGGTGATCGGCAGCACCATGTTGGCGCGCCGCGTGCACCGCTGCTCGTTGGTGGAGGGCGGCAGCTCGCCGGGTACGATGAACGGGCCGACGACACCGCCCTCGAACAGGATCGTCAGCCGCGGCGCGTGCGCGCGCTGGGCGAGCGTGGCGGCGAGCAGGGGGATGCCGACGCCGGCGAAGACGATCTGGCCATCCTCGAGGAGCCGCGCAGCCATCACGGCCAGCAGCTCGGAGGCGGTGTAGGTGGATGTCGGTTGCTCAGTCATTGTGGATGCTCCTGCCGCGGCGGCTGGCGTCGAGAACCGCCTCCATGCCGAGCTTGGCGAGGTAATCGGGCCAGCTCTTGCTGCCATGGATATACTCGTCGAGGTAGCGGCGGGCGCCGCCCTCGGCGTCCTTTGCCGTCATCTCGGCGTAGAGGTCGAGGTGCGAGAAGAACGGCTCGTAGACGCCGTAGCACTCGTGCGGCGCCGCGCCGAAGGGAGCCTCGACTACGGCATCGACGGTGAAGAAGGGGATGCGCGTGTGGTCGGGCGTGCGCCGGATCTGATCGTTGGAGACAATGCGCTCCGTGGTCAGGATCACGCGTTTGGCGGCCATGGCCATGTCGATGTCCATGAACTGCAGGCCGTCGAGCTGGGCGTTGCCGTAGGCGTCGGCGCGCTGGACGTGGATGAGCACAGTGTCCGGGTTGAGGGCCGGCAGCAGCATGACCTCCTCGCCCGTGAACGGACAGGTGATGGTCTTCACCTCGTCCTCGCGCCGCCGTGCGACGTCCGATCCCAACATCGATCGCGTGGCCATGAACGGTACGCCCATGGCTCCTGCCCGATAGCGCAGGCCGATCGACATGTGGCTCCACTCGTCGAAGCGCGCGAGCTTGCGCTCGGTGTAGTGGCGCATGACCTTGGATACGCCCCAGACGATGCCCTGGCTGAACCAGCTCGTGATGATGTGGCGCGAGACGCCGGAGGCATAGAGCAGGTCGCCTTCGGTCGAGGTGATCGAGCGCGAGACCGTGAGATCCTTGCGGCCGGCGCGGATCAGCGCCCAGAGCATGGCCATGGGCGTGCGCGACATCGTGCAGCCGCCGATGCCGACGTGCTCGCCGTCCTTGACCAGGGCGGCCGCCTCATCGAGCGACATGACCTTCTCGCGCAGGCCGTGGTCGCGCGCGGCGGTCTCCCGTCGCAGCTCGAGATAGGGTTTGACCAGGGGCTCCGTGCTCATCGCCGGCTCTGTCTCCTCACGTTGGCGGCCTCAGTTCGTGTCCGCGCACCCGCTGTCGCGGTTGAAGGCCTCGATCATCTCGTCCCAGATGGGTATCAGTTCCTGCAGCCCATGCCAGAAGGACTGCGACTTGCGACGGTCGAAGTCTGGCAGAGCGATACCCTGCTGCTCGACCCAGGTGAAGTAGCCGAGGTTGAAAATCCGCTCCCGGTCCTCGTGGCGCGTCTCGAGCATATGCTCCGTATCGGCTCCGTCGAGATGGGCCGCGAGCGCGGCGACGGCCGCCTCGTTCGTATAGGTGCCGGCGTGCTGGCGCTCGACGTAGCCCTTGAGTTCGCTCTGATAGAGGGCAGCGCCGTCGGTGGCCACGGTCACGACGAGGTCGTCGGGGCCGAGCTGCTGCTGTTTGGCGAGCTTGATAGCGCCGAGGATGTTGGCAATGCTCGACAGGCCGAAGAGCCCGAGATCGGCGATCAGCGCCGCGGGGACGCCGCGCCCGGCCAGCAGCCTGCGACCGGCCTCCGTGTTGAACACGGCGTTGAGGGCGTCCGTGGCCTTGTCCGAGATGCCGATCACGCAGTCGGTATTCATGACGTTGTGGATCAGCGGCACATGCTTGTCGCCGATGCCCTGGATGTTGTGCTCGCCGTAGCCGTTCTTGAGCAGCGTCGGGCACTCCACGGCCTCGACGACGGCGATGCGCGTGCCGTGGCGGCCCTTGAGATAGTCGCCGGCCGCGAGCGTGCCGGAGGAGCCGCTCGCCGAGACGTAGCCGGCGAGCCGGAGAGACGGACTGGCGAGCGTGAGGTGCTCATAGACGCGCTCGAGGGCCCGGCCGGTCGCGCACCAGTGGCCGAGATAGTTCGCGAACTCGGAGAACTGGTTGAGGATCTCGTTCGCGGGGTCGCGTTCCAGCTCCGCGCACTTGTCGTAGATTTCCTTGACGTTCGATTCCGTGCCTGGCGTGCGGACGATGTCGGCGGGATCGCTGACCCAGCGGCCCAGCCATTCGAAGCGCTCCTGGCTCATGCCCGCCGGCAGCACCGCGACGCCGCGACAGCCGAGGATACGCGAGATCGCCACGCCGCCGCGGCAGTAGTTGCCGGTCGAGGGCCAGACGGCGCGCTGGCGGGTCGGATCGAAGCGGCCGGAGACGAGGCGCGGGGCGAGGCAGGCGTAGGCGGCCAGCACCTTGTGGGCGCCGATCATCGGGAACAGCGCGCCGATGGCCACGACGATGCGCGCGTCGGTCCCCGTCAGGCTGCGCGGCAGCTCGACGTGCACGGGCACGTCCACGATGCCCTTGCGGGCGCGGTCGTTGAACCAGTGCACGCGGTAGAGGTTGGCAGGGTCGGCGGCATCGGCATCGACGCTCTCGCAGGTGGCCCTGACAGAGCCTGGCGCCCGCCTGGGGTCCGCGAGTTCCGCGAACGTCGGCAGCCGCACCTTTTTCTCGGCGAGCAGTTTGACCGCTCGGGCCCGAACGTTCGTGTCGGCGATGTCCGCTATGCGCTCGAAGGGGTCCATGCGCTCGTCCTGCCGTGGTGCCGATCCGTCCAGGCTCTGGACAGCGCCGGCCTTGATCTTCCGGGCGCCGCCGTCAGCGTGGCCCAGCCGTTCGCCAAACCTGCCGCGGCAGGCCGGCTGCGCTCCGCATTGCCGCGGAGCCTCGGGCCGCGGAGCTTCGGACGGCGTTTTCCTCGTCGTCCTATTGTTCTATTATTAGTAACAGTTGTCGCCTGGCAAGACCAATTCCCGAGCGCATCCTGTCCCCTGTTCAGCGTGAGCCGAGCAGGGCACTGCGAAAAGCGATGCGCGCCGCGACGGCATCGAGCGAGAACTTGCCCGACGGCGGGTCGGTCGGTTTCACCCTGAGCAGGACGAATGTCGGGCCGTTTCCGGCGCGCAGCAGGCGCCGGCCCGTTTCGTAGTCCGCCGTGCTCTGGACGACTGCGGTGGCGGGAATGCCTGCTCCGGCCGCCATCTCGGCCAGATCGACGCCGCGGCTCGAATGGCTCAACTGGTAGCCGGTCTCACCGTAGTGGCCGTTGTCCACACACAGGATCGACAGGTTGGCCGGGGCCATCAGGGCGACGGTCGCCAGCGAGCCGATGTTCATCAGCAGCTCGCCATCGCCGGTCGCGACCAGAACGCGCCGCTCGGGCTGGGCGAGAGCGAGGCCGAGGCCCATTGTGACGGCGGCCCCCATGACGCCCGCCAGAGCGAACAGGTTGGGGGCGCCATCGGTGTGGGCCTTGAGCTCGCGCGCCGTGCCGGCAAGTCCCGCGACGATCAGGAAATCGTCGAACCTGCCGATGAGCGCCGGCACGGCGTCGGCCCGGTCGAGTACGAACTCGGCGGGTCGCGTGTCCTTCGACGCAGGCGCTGTCACGTGCCAGTCTCCATTGTCCGGGCGGTAGTGCGGTCCGCCGCTCAGGTGTGCCCGAGGAGCGACTTGCGGAAGCGCACGCGGCACTCCGCAGCATTCAGGTTGCGCTTGAACTTCGGCGGGTCCTCCGGCTTCACGCGCAGGAGCACGAAGCTCGTGGCGTTGCCCTCGCGCAGCATCCGCGCGCCCTTGGCGATATCGCCTTCGCTCGCGACCGTGCAGGTGGACTTGATGCCGGCGCCGGCCGCCATCTTCTCGAGGTCGGTGACCTGGCTGGTATGCGTGCGCTGGTAACCGGTTTCGCCGTAGTGGCCGTTGTCGACGCACAGGATCGACAGGTTCGGCGGATTGAGCACGGCGACGGTGGCGAGGGCGCCGACGTTCATCAGCAACTCGCCATCGCCCGTGACGACCATGACGCGCTTGTCCGGCTGTGCGAGCGCGAGGCCGAGGCCGGCCGCGACCGCGGCGCCCATGGTTCCCGCCATGGTGAAGATGTGGTCGCCGTCCTTGGTGAGCGCGGCGATGTCCTTCGACGTGCCGGCGAGGCCGGTCACGAACAGGAAGTCCTCGTGCTTGCCGATCAGCTTCGGCACGATCTCACAGCGATCGAGCGTGTAGCGGGGATCGGCGGTCCGGGGGGGTGAAGTGCTCATGGTCTCTCCTCCTCAGAACGCCTTGGCGCCGATCAGCTTCTGGGTGAGCAGGACGGCGACCGCCTGCCCGGACTTGTAGACCATGGTGCATGCCGCCTCGACGGTCGGCACGGCCTCTTCCGGCTTCTCGACCATGAGGCAGAGCACGCCCATCGCCTCGAGGATCGGTTTTACGGCTTGGCCCATCGGCATCTGCCACGGGTTTCCTTCGCCGAAGTCGCCGCGCATGCTGATCAGCATGAGGATCGGGAAGCTGCCGCCCTTCACCAGCGAGAGGAAGTTGATGCAGTTGCCGACGCCGCTGCTCTGCATGCACACGACGCTGCGGGCGCCGCCGAGATGCGCGCCCGCCGCCAGCGCCACCCCCTCTTCCTCGGTGGTGAGCGCGACGGAGTGCACGTCGCGGTCCTCGAGCGAGCGGTCGATGATGAGCCGATGGCCGGCATCGGGGACATAGGAGATCTGGGTGACGTCGTTCTTGCGCAGGACGTCGTAGATGGCGTGTTGCCATCCGTCGCGCTCACCGGCTGGCGGTGCTTGCTTGCTTTTGGTCGCCAAGGTCGTCTCCTCCAATGAACCAGCCGGCCGCCGGGCCGCATCTGTCGCGCGCGGCAGAACGCGTGTCGGGCTCGGGATCGTCGGGATTAGCCAGCACACCGGCAGGTGCGCTCGTATCGATCCCTGCGATGGTAGAGTCGGCGGGCGGGCCTCGCAAGCCTTCTCCGGCGCGTGCCGTGCCGCTTTGGGCTTGACGTGAGGGCTCGGGCGGCAATGGTGGCACGGTCGTCCGCTTGTGCGAAACCGCTTCCGGTGACCCGAGTTCGTCATGTCCACGCCGTTGCAGCCCGTCGTCGCCCTGCTCGTCAGCGCCGCCGTCCTGCTCATGGGAAACGGGCTGCTCTCGGTGCTGCTGCCGGTGCGTGCCGGTCTCGACGCCTTCAGCCAGCTCGACATCGGTATCATGGGCTCGGCCTACTTCCTGGGGCTGGTGATCGGCTGCCTGGTCTCGCCAGGCATCATCGCCCGCGTTGGCCATATCCGCGCCTTCGCGGCCTTCGCGGCGGTGGCCACGGTAACCCCGCTCTGCCACGCGATCTTTCCGCTGCCGCCTGTCTGGTGGCTGTTGCGCGCGCTCACCGGACTGTGTTTCGCCGGCCTCTTCATGGGCATCGAGAGCTGGCTCAACGCCGCTTCCGACCGTGAGAACCGCGGTCGCGTGCTTGCGGCCTACACGATGCTCAACCTGACCGTGACCACGGTGGGCATGCAACTCTCCGGTCTCTTCCCCGCCCGTGGCTTCGAGCTCTTCTCGCTCGTCGCCGTCCTCTATTCCCTGGCGGCGGTGCCCGTCTCGCTCACCCGCACCGTGGCGCCCACTCCGCCGCGCCGCTCCCGTCTGCGCCTCGTCTGGCTCATCGGCGTTTCTCCGGCGGCGGTGCTCGCCTGCCTCTTCACGGGCATGGTGAACGGCGCCTTCTGGACGCTCGGGCCGACCTATGCGCACGCCGCCGGCCTCGGCTTCGAGGAGGTCGCGCTGTTCCTGTCGGCTGCGGTTCTGGGCGGCGCGCTGGCGCAATGGCCGGTCGGTCTCAGCTCCGACCGGCTCGGCCGGCGTCCGGTTGCCGCACTGGTCTCGGCCGCCGCCGCGCTCGCAGGTCTCGGCCTCGT
>JAGRKR010000026.1:9020-14808 GCA_020442225.1 Hyphomicrobiaceae bacterium
GACCTCGTGCACCGCAAGCGCGCCGTCGAGGTGTCGAGCGGCCTCCTGCTCACATTCTCCGTCGGCGCGGTCGTCGGGCCGCTGGCCGCCGCCGCGCTCATGCAGTGGGGCGGCGCGACGATGCTCTTCCTGCTCACCGCCGTCGCGCACGGTCTCATCGTGCTCGTCATGCTCGTGCGCGCGGCGCAGCGGCCCGCTTTGCCGACGGCGCGGCAGGAGGACTACGTCGCCGTGCCGCGCACGACGCCGGCCGTCTTCGAGCTCGACCCGCGCGCCGCTCTGCCCGAGGCGGCCACGACGCCACCCGAGGCCGCCCGTTGAGGTGGCCGGGTCTTGCTAAGCCGGTTGCGGGCTTATAAATGGGGACCAACTCCCCCCGGGGCACAGCCCTCCAGCGCCGTTGCCCTCAGCTCAACCGCACCTCTCGGAGGACCGGAGCCCATGCCTGGACCGCTCTCTCATATCCGCGTGCTCGACATGACGCGTGTGCTCGCCGGCCCCTGGTGCGGGCAGAACCTCGCCGATCTCGGAGCCGAGGTCATCAAGGTCGAGCGACCCGGCAAGGGCGACGACAGCCGCTCCTACGGCCCGCCTTGGGTGAAGGACCAGGATGGCAAGGAGACCAGGGAGGCCGCCTACTTCATGTCGGCCAACCGCGGCAAGAAGTCGATCACGCTCGACATTTCCAAGCCCGAGGGGCAAGCCATCGTGCGCGAGCTGGCGGCCCGCGCCGACGTCCTGCTCGAGAACTACAAGACCGGCGATCTCGCCCGCTATGGCCTCGGCTACGACGACCTCAAGGTGCTCAACCCGCGCCTCATCTACTGCTCCATCACCGGCTTCGGCCAGACCGGCCCCTACCGCGAGCGTCCCGGCTTCGACTTCATGGTGCAGGGCATGGGCGGCCTCATGAGCATCACCGGCGAGCGCGACGACCGGCCGGGCGGCGGTCCGCAGCGCGTCGGCATGCCGATCGTTGACATCATGACCGGCATGTACGCGTCCATCGCCGTCTGCGCCGCCATCGCCAGCCGTGAGAAGACGGGCCAGGGGCAGGCCATCGACATGGCGCTGCTCGACACCCAGGTCGCCTTCCTCGCCAACCAGGGCATGAACTACCTTGCGACCGGCGAGGCGCCCGCCCGTCTCGGCAACACCCATCCCAACATCGTGCCCTACCAGTCCTTCAAGACCAAGGATGGCGATCTCATCCTCGCCTGCGGCAACGACAATCTCTTCAACAAGTTCTGCGATGTGGCCGGCGCCTCGCACCTGCCCAAGGACCCGCGCTTCGCCGTCAACGCCAAGCGCGTCGAGAACCGCGCGCTGATGGACGAGGTTCTGGAGCCGATCCTTGCCGCGCGCACCACGGCCGAGTGGGTCGAGCTGCTCGACAAGGGTGGCGTGCCGTGCGGGCCGATCAACAACCTCGAGCAGGTCTTCGCGAACGAGCAGGTGCAGGCGCGCGGCATGCGCATCGAGCTGCCGCACGCGGTTGCCGGCAAGGTGCCCGTGGTGCGCAGCCCCATGCGGCTCTCCGGCACGCCGATCGTCCACGAGGCCGGCCCGCCGACACTCGGCCAGCACACCGATGAGGTCCTGGCGGATGTGCTCGGCAAGTCCGCCGACGAGATCGCGCGCCTGAAGGCCGGCAAGATCGTCTGACGCTGCCCCGGCGCTGGGCGCTGCCGGGTCTCCCGTGTCATCGCGTCTCCGGCCGGAGCGCCGCAGGGCATGGAGCTGTGGACTTTTGCGATCGCGTCTCGCGCGCCCGGTGCAGAATTGGTGCGTCTCGAAGTCTTGCGCTCCCTCCCAAAACAGCAAAGCCCCCCTGCTGTCGCAAGGGGGCTTCGGGGGACCTGTCGAGCCGGCCGAGTGGTACTACTGGCCGAGCTTGAAGTTGAGGCGCATGCGCACGATGTCGAGATCGACCTCGCGGCTGCCCGTGGTCAGGATGCCGCCGAGAATGAGGCCGCTGCCATCGGCTTCGAGGTTCATGTGCGTGTACTCGAGGCCGAGGCTGATGCCATTGCCGAACGCGTACTCGACACCCGCACCGAACGCGATGCCGTCGGCCGTCTCGTTGACGGATGACGCGACGCTGATCGGGATGGGAATGATCGTGCCGGTCAGCTTGTGATCGATGCCGGCAACGGCCCAGCCGACCTTGCCGTAAACCAGCCAGCGGTCCATGGCGTAGCCCACCTTGAACATCGCCGAGGCGAGCCAGTTGACCTTGGTGTCGCAGCGCACCGTGGCGAGGCCTCCGGCGAGCGTTGTCAGGCCGAAGCAATCGCCGTTGCTGCCGCTGATGTCGGCCCCGCTGAGGCTGAGATCGACACCCAGCACGACCTTGCCGAACTGGCGGTTCATGCCGAGCTGCAGGCCGCCCAGCCAGCCATCGACGTCATGGCCCGAGGATAGAGACGGCGGCAGGACGCCGAAGAAGTTCGGCAAGCGCTCGGTGAGGTCGGCATCGCCCCACGCGCCGCCGATATGAATGCCACCATAGACGCCGGACCACGAGTAGCCGGGCGCGACGGACATCATCGGCGGATCCTTGATGCTGCCGAGATCCGCGGCAAGCGCCGCAGTGCTGCCCGTGATCGCAAGTGCGGCCGCTGCTGCGACAATCCGAAGTGAACGCATTGAGGTTCTCCCTGTCATAGCCCAGAACCAGTTTCGAGTTTTTGATAGTGCCAGTTTTTGTTCCTAAGCTGATTCGTCTGGGCCCCAATTGATCTCCCGACTATCACGCCGGTGTTGTGCACGGTTTCAGCCAAAGCCTGAGGCCTGGGCGCCACAGGTGACGTGGGGGCGGCAGGATTTTAATGTGCGGCAGCAACCTTGCAGTCGATCGAGCGGTGCCTGCATGCGAAGCATGGTCGGGGAACCTATGCATTGAGCAAAGCTGCTGCTTCCTCGATCGACGGCCTGAGGAACGGTGCCTATCGGGTCCGGGCTGTCGGCGAGGACGGCAAGCCAGCCGGCTCCGTCCGCGCGGTGACGGTCTCCGGCGATTACGCATTCGAGGTGGATCTCTCCGTGGCCACGGCTGCTGCCAAGGCGCGCTGACGTGCAGCCCGCGCGCTACTCCGCGTAGTCGACGCGAGCGAGGTAGAGCCCGCAGGCCGGCGCCACCGGTCCGCAGCGAGTGCGATCCGCCGCCGCAAGCGCCGCGGCCATATCGTCCGGCGTCCAGCGCCCCTCGCCGACGAGCTTCAGGCTGCCGACCATGGAGCGGACCTGGTTGTGCAGGAAGGACCGGGCCGAGGCCTCGATGCGGATCTCGTCGCCCGTGCGCGTGACGGCGAGCCGGTCGAGGGTGCGTATGGGCGAGGTCGCCTGGCAACCTGCCGCACGGAAGGTGGTGAAATCATGCCGGCCGACGATCCGGCTGGCCGCGGCATTCATGGCGTCGGCGTCGAGGGGCTTACGCACCAGCCATGCACGGTTGCTGTCGAGCGCCAGCCGGCTGCTGCGGTTGACGATGCGATAGACGTAGTGGCGCGCGCGGGCGCTGAAACGCGCGTCGAAATCGCCCGTGACGGCGCGGCACTCGAGCACGGCGATCGGGTCGGGCTTCAGGTGAAACGTCAGGCCGTCGCGGATGCGATCCGTCGGCCAGTCGCGGGCGAGATCGATGTGCGCCACCTGCGCCAGCGCATGCACGCCGGCGTCCGTGCGGCCGGCGCCGCGCGGCACCATGCTCTCGCCGGTCAGGCGCAACAGCGCTGCGGCGAGCCGCGCTTGCACGGACACGCCGTTCGCCTGGATCTGCCAGCCGACATAGGGCGTGCCGTCGTACTCGATCGTAAGCTTGTAGCGGGGCATCGGTATGCTATGCGCGATTCCTCGGGATGGGTCGATCCTCTCCCCACCTCAAGCGCGAAATGAGCGGCGCGGCAAGCCCCGGCGCGATCCCGTTGTGCGGCTAGCGGTGTCCCTTGCCGTGGCCGGCAGTGTGGCCGCGGTGGCCGGGATGTCCGCTGCGGCGGCCATGATGCACCCTGGGCGCCGCCTTGATGCGGTCGCCGGCGATGCCGGTGCCACGGTGGCGGCGGCCGTAGTAGCCGTGGGGATAGCCGGACGTGTCCACGACCGGGCCGGTATCGCCGTAGATCCGGCCATCGGCGGCGTGCGGATAGCCCGGCGCTCCGTGATAGTGGTGATGCTTGGTCACCGTCACGCGCTTGATGCCGAGCTGCACCGGCGTCCGCCCGCCCGGATTGACGATCACGACCGAGCGCGGCGGCAACGGCCGGAAGACGCGCACGCCGCTCTCGAACGTCACGGTCGCGCCCTGCGGATAGCCGGGATCGATCAGGATGGTCTCGGAGGCCTGCGCCGGCGCGGAGGCGAGCAAGGCGGCGATGGCAGCAGCAGCGAATGCGGGCTTGCGCATGACGATCTCCCTGAGCCGTTCGTCGGCGACGCGACGTGGTCGCCAGTGGTTCGGAGTATTATATCGTTTGATCCTATGCTTATCGGCTCTGACTAACAAGTTTGATTAATTTGTCGATCCCGGGCGGCCGGCCAGCACGCGATCGACAATGTCCGGAGCGCACCCCACGTAATTGGCCGGGTCGACGAGCCGCGCCAATGCCGTGCGATCGAGAGCGGCGGCAACCTCCGGCATCGCCTCCAGGGCGGCGAGCAGCCCGCTCCGGCCCTCCAGGACCTCGCGGCAGGCGTCGTAGACGAGATCGTGGGCGCGCTGACGTCCGACATGCCGCGCCAGCGCCATCATGATCGCTTCCGCGACGATCAAGCCGCCGGTCGCGTCGAGGTTCCGCCGCATCCGCTCGGTGTCGACGGTCAAGCCTTCCAGCATGTCGCCGGCATGACGCAACGCGCCCGCCGCCGCGACGAAGCTCTCTGGGATCGCCACCCATTCGAGATGCCAGGGACCCGTCGCCCGCTCGAAATCCGACGCCATGGCGTCGAGCATGACGCCGGCATTGCGCCTGACGAGCTTGGCCGCGGCGGCGATCACCTCACAGGAGATCGGATTGCGCTTCTGCGGCATCGTGCTGGACGAGCCGCGACCGCGCACGAACGGCTCGAAGGCCTCGCCGATCTCCGTAGTCATCATCAGCATCACGTCGGTGGCGATCTTGGCGAGCGAGCCCGTGACCAGACCGAGGAAGCCGATCACCTCGGCCATGCTGTCGCGGGCGGCGTGCCAGGGGGCCGGCGACACGCCAAGGCCGAGCTGGCGCACGAATGCCGCCTCGACAGCGAGCCCCGCTTCGCCGAGAGAGGCGAGCGTTCCAGCGGCGCCTGCGAGTTGCCCCACGAGGACACGCGGACGCAACTCGTCGAGCCGCGTGGCATGGCGGTCCAGCATGGAAAGCCAGATGGCGGCCTTGTAGCCGAAGGTGACGGGCAGCGCGTGCTGCAAATGCGTGCGTCCGGCCATCGGCGTATCGCGATACTTCGCGGCCAGTCCGACCAGCGCCGCCCGCACGCGCTCGATTTCCGCCTCGACCAGAGCCAGGCCGTCCCGCACCTGCAGGATCACGGCGGTATCCATGATGTCCTGCGTGGTGGCGCCCCAGTGGACATAGCCACCGGCCTCGCCGGCAAGCCTTGCGAGCTGATGCACGATCCCGACAATCGGATAGCCCACGATCTCCGTTTCCCGGCCGAGGGCCGCGATGTCGATGCGGTCCGGGTCGGCGGCCCGGGCGATGGCTTCGGCCGCGTCGGCCGGGATGAGCCCGACCTCGGCCTCGGCCCGCGCCAGCGCCACCTCGACGTCGAGGTAGCGCGCCACGAGCGCCCG
>JAGRKR010000026.1:14911-21475 GCA_020442225.1 Hyphomicrobiaceae bacterium
TCGGCGCCCACGCGCGCCGAGCGACATGAGGAATAGTCTAGCCGACGCCCGTGGGCATCTGTCATCCTATGGCGAGAAGACGCAGCAGGAGGGAGGTTTGGCGATGCCGAGAGCCATCGTGCTCGATGCCCGCGACAACGTGGCGACCTTGATCGATCCGGCGGCCGCCGGCGACATCGCGGCGCTGACCGGCGAGGCGCAGGGCGAGATCACGCTCCGCGAGGCGGTGCCCTACGGTCACAAGTGCGCCACGCGGGCCATCGCGCCCGGCGACGACATCCTGAAATACGGTCAGGTCGTCGGTCGCGCCATGGCGACGATCGCCGCCGGCCAGCACGTACATGTCCACAATGTCGAGTCCCTGCGTGCGCGCGGCGATCTGGAGAGCGGGAGGTCGTCATGAGCCAGGCTGAAACCTTTCTCGGCTACGAGCGCGCCGATGGCCGTGTCGGCATCCGCAACTGGGTGGCCGTCGTCTCGGTGATGGAGAACTGTAATTCGATCACGCGCGCCGTGGTGCGCAGCGTCCTCAACACGGTGCCTGTCGCCACGGCCTACGTGCGCGGCCAGATCGGGCAGGATCTCGAGATCACGATGTCGGTTCTCGCGGGCCTTGCGACCAACCCGAACATCGGCGGTGTCGTCATCGTCGGTCTCGAGCCGGTCACGTCGGAGGATCTGGCGCGGCGCATCAGGCCGTCCGGGCTTCCCGTCGCCATCGTCAACATCCAGGAGACCGGCGGCACGCTCGAGGCGACAATGCTGGCCTCGCGCCAGGCGGCGCGCATGGTGCGTGCGGCGTCGGCGATGCGCAGAAAGCCGTTCCCCGTGTCGCACCTCACGGTCGGCGTCGAGTGCGGCGGCTCCGACACCACGTCCGGGCTCGCCTCGAACCCCGCCATCGGCGTCGCCGCCGACCGCATCGTGTCGCTCGGCGGCCAGGTCGTGATCTCGGAGACGTCGGAGTTCCTCGGGGCCGAGCACGTTTTCGCCGACCGCGCGGCGACGCCGGCCGTGCGCGACAGGTTCCTGGCGGAGGTGCATGGCCACGAGCGGCGGATCATGGACCAGGGCGTCGACCTCAGAGGCTCGAACCCGACGCGCGACAACATCCGCGGCGGCCTGACGACCATCGAGGAAAAATCGCTGGGCGCCATGGCGAAGGCCGGGACGACGCCGCTCGTCGGCATCGTCGGCTACGGCGAGCGGCCGAGCAGTCCGGGCCTCCATTTCATGGCGACGCCAGCGCCTGCAGTCGAGTCGCTCACGGGCCTCGCTGCTGGCGGCTGCCAGATCAACCTGTTCTCGACCGGCGTCGGCAATCCCATCGGCAGCGTCATCTCGACCACCATCAAGGTGACCGGCAACCGCAATACGGCGCAGAACTTCTCCGACAACATCGATTGCGACGTGTCGGGCATACTGGAGGCCGGCGAGCGCGTCGCCGCGGCTGGTGCTCGGGTGTTCGACTACATGCTGTCGGTGGCCTCCGGCGAGCTGACCAGCGCCGAGATCCTCGACGCGCGCGAGACGTCGATCAGCCGCTTCGGGCTCTCCATGTGAGGCCGCGGCATGTGAGGTGGCGGTGCACAGGCGCGCCGCCCCTCGTCAGAGCAGGCCCAGGCGGATCAGATTGAGGCCGAGTGCCGTGAGGACGATCCACACGATCAAGCGGAACGTCCGGTCCGCGAGCCGATGGCGGATGTTGGTGCCGATCAGGTAGCCCATCGCTGCCGGCGCAACCATCAGGATCGATGCGTACAGCATGTTCCAGTCGAGAATGCCGCCGAAGACGAGTCCGGCATAGAGCGGCGCCATGCCGATCAATGCCACCAGCGCCATCAGCGAGATGAACAGGTCCTTTTGCAGGCGCAGGACCGCGAAATAGATGATCGATGGCACGAAAATGCCCGTGGAGCCGCCGATCAGGCCCATGCCGCCGCCGGCGAACGGGTTGAGCAGCGCAAGACGCTTGGGCGAAAGCTGGCCGCGTGGCGCAAGCGCCTGCAACGCCGTGCTGCTGACGACGATGATGCCGAGCCAGAAGGCGACCAGCTTGGGATTGGCCGACACCAGCACTTTCGCCCCGAACCAGGCGCCGACGGCCAGCGTCAGCAGGTAAGACCAGAACTCCCGGAAAGCCTCGCGGTAGCGCGTTCCCTGCAGCGCTTGCCAGATGTTGACGAAGGCGACCGGCACGAGCGTCAAGGCGACCGCGAACGAGGGCTCGAGCACCATCACGAGAATGGGCACGGACGTGGCGGGAAGGCCGGCGCCGATGGTGCCCTTGACGATGCCGGCAAACGCGAATGCGAGCACGATCACCACCACGACCTGGACCGAGAGGTGTTGCAGCGCAGTCGTCATGTGACAGCGGTGTCCGTGTCTTCAGGTGATGCCGTTGGGAGGGCGTGACGGTATCGGGCAGTCCGGCGCGGCGGAAGCCGACCACGGAGCGAGGATGCGACCGGCCGCGCAGGCCGTAAGCTATTCTTGGACCGAAGGGCGGGCCAAGTGAAGCGCTTTCTGCCGGGGTCTCCGCCCCCGGCTCTGGCCCTTTCCCTCAGACGACCGGCCCGCCTTCCAGCCCGAATCGGGTCTTGATCCGCTTGAAGAGCTGATCCCGGACGCCGCGATAGACATCGAGCATCTGCGCCCGGCTGCCATGGCCGCGCGCCAGGGAGGCGTCGAGGGTCGGCCAGTACTCGACGTCGACCGCCATGGTGCGTGTCAGCTCGAGCGCCTGATGGTGTGCTTCAGGCGACAGCGTGACCACGACATCGAAGGAGGTGTCATGAAGGTCGGCCAGCGTGCGCGGCTTGTGGCGCGAAACGTCGATGCCGATCTCGTGCATGACCTCCGCGACGAAGTGGTCGATCTCGCCGGCCCTCACGCCAGCCGACTCGACATAGGCGCGGTTGCCGACGAGATGTTTCATGATGGCGGCCGCCATCGGCGAGCGCACCGCATTCATCGTGCACACGAACAGCACGGCGCCAGGCAGCTCTTTGAACTGACGCGGCAAGCCAAACGTGTTTGGCACGGCATCAGCCCTTCCAATGCAGTGCGCTGATCAGCGTGAACAGGCGGCGCGCGGTATCGAAATCGACGGTGATTTTGCCCTTTAGGCGCTCCATGAGCACGCGCGTGCCTTCGTCGTGCAGCGCGCGCCGTCCCATGTCGATCGCCTGGATCCGCGAGGGCGGCAGCGACCGGATGGCCTCGTAATAGCTGTCGCAGACGATGAAATAGTCCTTGAGAATGCGCCGGAACGGCGAAAGCGACAGCATGAACGTGACGACGCCGTCGGAGCGCTCGTGCCCGACGTCGATCACGAGACGATCCTCGGCGATCGACAGTGCCAGACGGTAGGGGCCGTCGTCGCGCCCCTCGAGCGCGAAGCAATTGCCCTCCAGCAGATCGAAGATCGCGACTTCGCGCTCGTGCTGGACATTGGGATTGTTGTTGGCGAGCGACTTCGGATCGAGATCGATCTGGTAGAGGCGTGTTGTCGCCGAAAATCCGTTGTCAGCCCCGCTCATCGACGCCGCCTTCCTCGAGCCGGATCGCCACGGAGCGCCGATGTGCCTCTAGCCCTTCGGCACGCGCCAGTGCCATGGCCGCCGGGCCGAGCTTGCCGAGCGCGGCGGGCGTCATCTTCAGGATCGAGGTCCGCTTCATGAAATCGAGGACGCCGAGGCCGGACGAGAACCGCGCCGAGCGGGCTGTGGGCAGCACGTGATTGCTGCCGGCGACATAGTCGCCGATCACCTCGGGAGTGTGATGGCCGAGGAAGATCGCGCCGGCGTTGGAAATGCGCGAGGCGAGGTGCTCGGGCGCGTGCGTGGCGATTTCCAGGTGCTCGGCGGCAATGCGATCGGCAAGGGGGCATGCCGCCTCGAGCCGGTCGACGAGAATGATGGCGCCGTAGGTGTTCCAGCTCTCGCCGGCGATGTTGCCGCGCGGGAGGCGGGCAAGCTGGCGGGACACGGCCGCCTCGACGGCGTCCGCCAGCCGGGCGCTGTCCGTGATCAGGATGGCCTGGGCGGCCGCGTCGTGCTCGGCCTGGGCCAGCAGATCGGCGGCGATCCACTCGGCGTCGTTGTCGTCGTCGGCCAGGATCAGGACCTCCGAGGGACCAGCGATCATGTCGATGCCCACGGTGCCGAACACCCGGCGCTTCGCCGCGGCGACGTAGGCATTTCCAGGGCCGACGATCTTGGCGACCGGTGCGATGGTCGGCGTGCCGTAGGCCAGCGCCGCCACGGCCTGCGCCCCGCCGACGCGGTAGATCTCGCCGACACCGGCGATCCTCGCCGCCGCCAGGACCAGCGGATTGAGCTCGCCGCGCGGCGCCGGCACGACCATGGTGATGCGCTTCACGCCGGCGACCTTGGCCGGAACTGCATTCATGAGAACCGAGCTCGGATAGCTCGCCGTCCCGCCCGGCACATAGAGCCCGACGGCCTCGACGGGCGTCCAGCGGCTGGCGAGCTCGACGCCGAGTGCATCGGTATAGGCGTCGTCTGTCGGAAGCTGGCGGGCGTGATGCGATGCGATACGATCGTGGGCGAGCTGCAGGGCGTCGAGTGTCCCGCGATCGGCGCTCGCGCAGGCTGCCTCGATCTCGGCGTCGGTGACGCGCATGCCGACGGCTGTGAGGTCGACCCCGTCGAAGCGGCGCGACAGCTCGATGACCGCGGCGTCGCCGCGTGCGCGCACGTCGTCGATGATTGCCGCGACGGCGGCATCGACGTCGCTGGAAACCTCTCGTTTGGTCGCCAGGAACGCTGCGAAATCCGCCTCGAATCCCGGATCACTCGTTGCAAGACGTTGCGGCATGGTTGCTCCAGGCTGGTCCGGCGCTCCACATCGATCTGTCGCCGGCTCGCGCCTTCCGCGTTCCGCGCGAGCCGAGGCGGCAGGACTCCCTCCTGCTAAACGTTGGTCTCGTCGGGATGCGCCGGCTTGCGCTTGGTCCGCCACGCGATGCCCAGGTCCTTGAGCTCGGCCTCGATGCACTCGACGCGAAGGCGGATCGCCGCCCCTCCCGCAAAGACCAGCGTCACCTGGCCCGCGGGCGGCTCCCCCGCCTCGAACTGGACGGCGAGCAGCTCGAGAACGGTGTCCTTGGACTTGAGGTCGATATTCTGCAGTTGGGCGCTGAGCACACGCTCGAACCGGAGCGCCGAGCGCTGGCGCTCGAACTGCCGGCGCCGCTCGTTGCCGTCGGCAAGCGCCTGAACCCAGTTGAATCGGTTGGCGATGGCGGCGAACCGCTTCCCGTCCGGAAGATAGGTCATGTCGCTGACCAGCAGGACGGCATCCTGCAGGTGAGCGGAAATCACCTGAAGATCCTCTTCGTCGAAGGCAATCAGCCGCAATGGCTTCTGATCGGTGGCGGCCATGGGTCCTCTGCGAGACGGGCCCGAGCGACGCGAGAAACGAGCTTTGGGGCGCACTTCTGATAGCGGCTGGCGCCAGCGAGTGCAACGTCCGCAGCCTGAACCGACGGCATCCCTCTTGCGCTGGGGCCGCTTATAGCATTGAAATGCCATCCGGGAGCGGCCGTCCTTAACGGGACCGAGGCGCCGCCAGCGCCGGAGGCCAATGCTTGGGAGAGGGTCGAAAAGCCCCGTTCATTCTGGTGGGAGCCGGCCAAGCTGCCGCGCGGGCTGCCGACGCCCTGCGTCGCCAGGGTTACGAAGGCCGCATCGTGATGTTCGGCGAGGAGCCGCATCAACCCTATCAGCGTCCGCCGCTGTCCAAGAAGTTCCTGACCGGTGACGTGCTGGCGCCGCAGCTCTGGCTTCAGGGCGATGGCTACTTCGAGCAGAACGGCATCGAGTTGTTCACCGATGCCCGCGTCACCGCCGTCGATCCACGTCACAGCACGGTTATGCTGGCGGACGGCTCCAACCATGTCTACGACCGCCTGCTTCTGGCGACCGGCTCTATCGCGCGGCCTCTCCCGGTGCCCGGAGCCTCGTGTTCCGGCGTGTATTACCTGCGCACCATGGCCGATACCCTGCGCCTCAGAGGCGTCTGCGAGGCCGGTCATAACGTCGTCATCATCGGCGGGGGCTACATCGGCCTCGAGGTGGCCGCCTCGGTGCGCTCTATCGGCAAGAGCGTGACGGTGGTCGAGGGGCAGGAGCGGTTGCTCAAGCGTGTCGTCTCGCCTGTGGTCTCCGCGTTTTTTCTCGACCTGCACCGGCGCAATGGCGTCGATGTCCGCCTGGGGGCGACGGTGGCCCGCATCGTCGGCGACACAGCCGTCACCGGCGTTGAGCTGACCGGTGGCGAGGTGATCGCCGCCGACCTCGTGCTGGTCGCCATCGGCGGCGCCGCCAACGACGAGCTGGCGCGAGAGGCCCGCCTCGCCTGCGACGATGGCGTCCTGGTCGACGAGACCTGTCACGCGGGCTACGGCATCTATGCGGCGGGCGACTGCGCGCGCTTTCCTTCCCGCCGCTATGGCCGACTGGTGCGCCTCGAGAGCGTGCAGAACGCCAACGACCAGGGCCGCGCCGCCGCCCAGGCCATGCTGGGCAAGCCGACCTC
>JAGRKR010000026.1:21566-22129 GCA_020442225.1 Hyphomicrobiaceae bacterium
CAGGAGGGCGATCCGGCCAAGGGCGCCTTCTGTGTGTCGTACTGGCAAGGGGAGCGGTTGCTTGCGACCGACTCGATCAATGCGCCGCGCAGCCACATGGAGGCGCGACGCGCGCTGGCCCGGACCTGAGCGGCGTCGGCACCCTGCGTGGCTGCCACAGTCGCTGCGGTTTCACTCCCCTGAGGGCGCAATCCGACAGAGATAGGTCTTGAGGTTCGAGTGGTCCGACGCCGGATCGCGCTGATGCTTGTCGGTCAGAAAATTGACCGAGCGCCAGGGGTGGTACGGTTGCCGCTCGCCCCAGCCGATCGGGATGAAGATGGCATCCGGCCGGATGCCGGCGTGAAGCCAGGCGCGCGCCTCGATCTTGCCGTGCGCGGTCTCGATGACGACGCGCTGGCCGTCGGCGATCCCGTGCCTGGCGGCCTTGTCCGGGTGGACCTGCACGTAGAGATCGGGCCACATCTCCTGAGCCTGCCAGGCATAGTGCATCCAGGAATGGAAGTGCGGCGCCGGCGGGCGGCCTGTGACGAGCTCGGTATCGAAGCCCTGGGCGCGGAGCA
>JAGRKR010000223.1 GCA_020442225.1 Hyphomicrobiaceae bacterium
CACCGCATAGACGAGGTCGATGAGCTTGTCGCTCGGGTTGCTCGCCGGGAATGCCCCGGCCGCGCCGGTCGCGATGGTGCCGATGCTGCCCCAGCTCCACGACGCGTTGGCGACCTTCGGATAGTCGAGGAAGCCCTTTGGCTTGTTGGCACCATCTCCGCTGACGAAGGCCGTGCCCTCCTGGGCGGCGAAGGCGTCGCGAACTTCCTCCGCGATCCAGGCGTCGATGTCCACGGCACCGTCGTCGAGGAGCGCCTGGGTCGCCGCCGGCATGGCGTANNTCCATGGTCGGGAAGGCGAGCTCGGCGAGCGTCGGGCTCTGCGTCTCCGGACGGGCCGCGCTCTCGCCAACCCAGCCGGTGCCGGGGCCGTTGACGGAGAACGGCTTCTTGAAGACGGAGCCGGAGACCTGACGCACGCCGGCAATGGCGCGGATCGGCGAGATGTCGCGCAACGCGCCGTTGATGGCCCGCTCGGTCTCCTCAGGCACGAGATAGCCGCCGTCCGGGTCGGAGCCGACGGAGAGCGCCTTCTGCTCGAGCGAGCGCAGGGTGCCAGCTTCGCCGCGCCGCACGTAGCCTTCGAACACGGCCTTGTGCTCGCGGGCGAGAGGGGAGGCCGCGGCGCCGCCGAGCTTCGGCCGGGCGGACTTGTGCACGAGATCGTCGATGACGCGGCGCTGGCTGTCGAGCGCCTGGCCGAGCCGATCGAGCTTCTCACTGGTGAGCGGGTCGGGGCTCGAGCGACGCTCGATCTCGGTGAGGCGCGTCTCGTTGGTGTCCTTGAACTCCTCGAAGGCGCGCATGAGGTCGTCGACGGCATGATCGAGGGAGGCGGACTTGAGTTCCAGCGTGGTGTCAGAGGGCATGGGTCGGTCCTTTCCGGGTGATGGGAAGACGGAGAATGCGGGCCACCTCAGCCAGCCGATCGGCGAGCCGCTGCTCCCGCGCCTGGCCGTGCCCCGCATCCCGCAGGGGCTTCAGCCCTTTGAGGCCGTCGCGCATGAGCGCGCGGGCCTCGGAGCGCGTGAACCCAGCGTCCTGCGTGAGCCAGCGCTCCAATTCGCGCTCCGTCGGCGCCGCATGGGCGAACGGAGCAGACTTGAGCCGGGCGATGCGCGCCTCAGGCTGCATGGGGAAGGTGACGATGGAGATTTCCCACAGATCGACCTTGATGAGGCGGCGCAGGCGCGAGCGCGGATCTCGCTGGCTGCGCACGGCGCGAAAGCCGATGGAGAGGCCGTCGACCGCGCCGGCGCGCATGAGGGAGAGCACCTCGCGGGCCCTGGCCAGCTCGGTCATGAGCCGGCCCCGCACGAACAGGCCGCGGGCGTCCTCGTGGAGCCGCTGCCAGACGCCGATGGGCTGACCGGGGTCGTGCTGGTAGAGCATCTTGATGCCGTCGGGACCTCGTTCCGCGAGGCTGTCGCGAAAAGCGCCGGGCAGTACGATGTCGCGTCCGAGGTCCTCCTTGTGGAAGAGGCAGGCGTAGCCCTCGAAGTCGCCGTCGAGTGAGACGCGCTTCAGATCGAGGGCGCAGAACTTCATCTCGCGCGCGGCCGGGGCCGGCGAGTTCGTCTCATCGTGCATGTCGGGGGTCCTCGGGGCTCGGGTCGGGTTGATCGGCGGCTCGTGTGGCGTCGGCAGTGGTCATCCGTCTCGGTCTGCGGCGGCGGCATCAGGAGCGCCCGCGGCCGCAGCCCGCGGACCGTAGCCGACGGCGGCGCGCTTCTCGTCGGCATCGAGGAAACTCGAGCGTTCGAGACGCGCCCAGAGAGCCTCGCGCTCCGGCGACAAGGCCTCCACGGCATCGAGATCGGGTGCGAGACGAACGTGATCGCCGTAGGCCGGCGCGAGCCAGCCCGTGAGCGCGCGGGCGGCGCGGGTGACGAGCGGCAGGACCGTCAGTCGCCAGAAGGCGCGGCTCGCTTCCTGGTAGTTGGAATAGGTGTTGTCGCCGGGGATGCCGAGCAGCATGGGCGGCACGCCGATGGCGAGGGCGATTTCGCGCGCGGCGGCGTTCTTCGCCTCCATGAAGTCGAGATCGCGTGGGGTGAGGCTCATCGCCTTCCAATCGAGACCGCCTTCGAGGAGCAGCGGGCGTCCGGCATTGCGGGCACCCTGGAAGCTTGCTTCGAGCTCGCTTTTCAGGCGGTAACACTGGTCGGTAGTGAGGTGGCCGCCGCGCGTGTAGACGAGGGCACCCGAGGGGCGGGCCGAGTTGTCGAGCAGGGCCTTGTTCCAGCGGGCGGCGGCGTTGTGCAGATCGATGGCCGAGGCGGCTGCCTCGATGGGTGAGAGGCCGTAGTGGTCGTTGGCGGGGTGAAACAGGCGGAGTTGCAGGATGCGTGGCACGCCCGTCACCGCCTCGCCGGAAATGCGTACGGTGGCGCCGGTGGCGGTGTAGTCGTAGGCCTCGGGCCAGCCGTCGGCGCCGGGGACGACGCGCATGCGGTCAGGACGCAGCGCATGCAACTCACGCAACCGCCCACCGTAGGCCACGGCCTCGAGATAACCGTTGCCGGAGACGAGCAGGAACCCGAGCCAGGCCTCCATCAGGTCGGTGTAGGTCTGGCCGGGGCTTGGTCGGGCGAGCAGGTCGAGGAGGGCGTGATCCTCTAGCTCGTCGGCACCGGAGTAGAGAAGCAGGGGGACGGAGGCGGCAGCCTCCGCGATCATGCGCACGGAGCGATAGACGATGGCATTCTGCATCATGCCTTCGCGGGCGAGTGCCGCGTAATCGCGCGGCGTCCAGGCCGGTTGCCCGAGCGTCTGCAGGGCGATGAGCGGCCCTGCCGACGATGCCTTGGTATCGTCGCGGGACCCGGGGAAGAGGCTCGCAAGAGCCTGTCCGAGGCGCGCGAAGGGGCTCGCGGCCAGCGGTGCTGGACGTGTTGGCATGTCTCGACCTTTTTCTCGGGGCTCAGACGGGCCGGATGGCCGGTGCGGGTGCGGGAGCGATCATCAACTCGGTAAGCGCCCAGACGAGCGCGTCGAGCCGGTCGGGGCTGCGCCCGCCGCTCAGCCCGCCCGGGCCGAACTCGGTCATCTGACGTTCGAGGTCGGGCCATTCGCCGACGTGAGCGACCCGGCCCTCGGCATAGAGCGCGGCGACGGGCTCGGCGCGCAGCCACTTGCCGCGTGAGGCACGCACGAGGCGGATGGGAAGCCCTTCCTCGACCTGCCGGAGGACGAGACCGACGAGCTCGCCGCCTTGGTTGACCTCGGCGACGATGCGGTCGGCGGAAAAGTCATGGAAGGCGGCAACGGCTGCGCGCGCCCAGACGTGGGGCTGGCGACCCTGCACGGTGCGGTCGGCCAGGACGTAGCCGCGCCCATCGACGCCGAGGCCGGCGACAACGATGCCACAGGCGTCGGCCGAGCCGCCGGAGGTGACCGGAGGGTCGACGGCGACGACGATGCGGCCGAGCTCGGGCGGCCGCTCGAGGCGCAGCCGCTCGATCCAGTCGCGCCGCCACAGTGCGTCGTCGCGTTCCTCGATGACCTCACCGTCGAGTTCCTGGCGGCCAAGACGGCTGTCACCGTAGCGCCGCCGCATCTCCGAGAGGAAGTCCGGGGCGAGGTTCCCCGCATTGTCGGAGGTGCGCGAGCGGCTCACGACAGTCGTCGGGTCGGCCAGCAGGCGCTTGATGAGCGGCAGCGGCCGCGGCGTCGTGGTCACGACCTGGCAGGGACTGGAGCCCAGACGGAGTGCAAACTGCAACATGTCGAACGCCTCGCTGGCGTGTCGCCACTTGGCGATTTCGTCGCACCAGGCGACGGCGAACTGGGGGCCGCGCAGACTGTCGGGGTCATCGCCCGAGAAGAGCTGAGCGATGGCGCCGTTCGGCCAGATCAGTCGCCGCTTGGTGGCCTCGTAGACGGGCCGCTGGTGCGGCGGATGGATGGCCAGCAGGCCGGAGACGCCGTCGATCATCACGCTGCGGACCTGGTCGAGGGTCTCGCCGACGAGGGCGATGCGTGTGGCCGGCTCGACAGCGAGGGGAGCCAGGCCGAGGGCCTGAGCACGGATCCACTCCGCGCCTGCCCGGGTCTTGCCGGCTCCGCGCCCGCCGAGCACGAGCCAGGTGCGCCATGTCTCGCCGGTCGCGGTGGCTGCGGGTGGCAATTGATCGTCGCGCGCCCAGACGAGCCAATCGTGCACGAGCGCCTCAACATCGGACGCCGGCAGCGAGGTGACGATCTCATCGAGGATCCCGTTCCGCGCACAGGCGCGCAAGGCGGCCCGCAAGCTCAGCGCGCCATCGCTCCGTATCATGCGGCTGGCGCCCTCCGTCCTCGGGGTTTCTGGTGCTGGCTCGTTCCTGCAACTCGGTGAGTTTCTCGAAGTCGCGCACGAGAGTGCTGAGCGCGCTCGTGGTCGCCTCGCTGGTGGTGCGCGACTGGGCTTGGTCCTGGGCCATCTGCTCCTCGATCGTTTCGAGCCTCTGCTCGAGCGCAGCGAAAAGACGCTGGACGACGCTACGTGCGGGCGGCCGCCGGGATGCTCGGCGGGGCGCGACGGATCGGGCTTGCCGCTTGCTGGTCCGGGCGGGCGTCGCGGCGATGCTGCGGCGAGCCAAGCTCAACCCCCATGGTGTCGAAACAAATCTGAGTTTATGGGAACGATTCAGGTGCCCCGTGGCGGGGCACCCATGTCGATGCGCAAGAGACGGGCGAATTTATGGAGCAGCAGCTTCGCTCGTGCCGTCTACAAGTTGCGCATCATGACAAAACAATACTTGAGAAGCGTTTCGCTGTCAATGAAAAATAGGATAGAAAACTCATTTTATTCTGGTGATGTTCGTGTATTCGTGGCGACTGCGGTTCGAACAGGATAGCATAGACCTGGAGTGCGGGAATAAGTCGCCCGCGAGCATCGCCGCCCGGTGCGGTGCACGAGCCGTGTTGCCGCCGGCACGGCCGGCGCCCGCCCCGTCAGGATTTCGGGAAATGGCGGATGATGTAGCGGTGATACGACGTCTCTTTGACCTTGGATTCGGTCATGGCCCAGCCGCGCACGGAAATCCCGGCCTGATGCACCGTCTCGCGGGACGCCGAGACGAGAGGATGCCACCAGGCGAGGTCGCGGCCCTGGGACAGGCGCTTGTAGGCGCAGGTGGCGGGCAGCCAATCGAGCTTGCGCACGCTTTCGGGATCGATGGGGACGCAATCGGGCATGCTGGAATGCCTCTGCTCGTAATCGCTGCAGCGGCAAGAGCCGATGTCGAGGAGGCGGCAGGCAAGGCGGGTCAGATGCAGGTCGCCGGTGTCCTCGTCCTCGAGCTTGACGAGACAGCACCGCCCACAGCCGTCACACAGTGATTCCCATTCCTGCTGCGACATCTCGTCGAGCGATTTCGTCTTCCAGAACGGCAGCTCAGTCACGCGGATGGTTCCAATACGTATCGATGATGGCGCGGCAGACTAGCACGGTGGCGCCGGAATGATGGGTGTCAAGCGGGCCACCGGCGCCGCGGAGGCCGAGAGGGTGTGGCAGCAGGGCAGCAATCCGCCCGGGAAACGAGCAAGGACGAGCTACACGAGTGGCTCCGAGTCTGCCATTGTTGCGGCGATATTGCTCGGCATTTTGTGACGATGTGGGGAACACGAGGCGGCAACGTTGCCCGACTGGCTTTACACGCGTGGCGGTCGCAATCGCCTGGTCAACTGGCTTGGACTCGATAGTTGGATCGATTCGAGCCTGGCGAGCCTATGGCAACGGCTGGTCGATCGCTGGAATGCGGCGTCGAGCTTCTTCGCGCGGTTCAAGCTGACGGGCTGGCGACGGCTTCTCAATGAACTCGGCAGCGAGATGCTGACGCTCGGCACCGGCGGGGTCGTGCTGCTCTACGCTTTGTCGCTGCCGGCGCTGCAGGAGATCGACGAGGGGCGCTGGCTGGCAACGGGCAAGTACAGCGTCACGTTCCTCGATCAGCAGGGCAACGAGATCGGCAAGCGCGGCATTCTGCACTCCGATGCGGTGCCACTCGAAGAAATCCCGGACTACATGATCAAGGCGACGCTGTCGACGGAGGATCGGCGCTTCTTCGAGCACTTCGGCATCGACGTGCTCGGCACGCTGCGCGCGATGGTCGAGAACCTGCGCGCAAACACGGTCGTGCAGGGCGGCTCGACTCTGACGCAGCAGCTTGCCAAGAACCTGTTCCTGTCGTCGGAACGGTCTTTCGATCGCAAGCTCAAGGAGGCCTTCCTCGCACTCTGGCTCGAGGCGCGGATGACCAAGCGGCAGATCCTGAAGCTCTACTTCGATCGCGCCTACATGGGCGGCGGAGCGTTCGGCGTCGAGGCTGCGGCGCAGTTCTACTTCGGCAAGTCGATCCGCCACGTGACGCTCGCGGAAGCGGCGCTGCTGGCGGGGCTTTTCAAGGCACCGACCAAATATGCGCCACATCTCAACCTGCCGGCGACGCGGGCACGCACGCATGAGGTGCTGTCGAACCTGGTCGAGGCCGGCTACATGACGGAGGCCGAGGTCTATCAGGCGCGCATCAAGCCGGCCGAGGTCGTCGAGACGCGCGCGACGTACAGCCCCGACTGGTTTCTCGACTGGGCGTTCGAAGAGGTGCAACGCCTGGCGCATGGCAAGAATGACTATGTGCTGACCGCGCGGACGACAATCGATCTCAGCCTGCAGCGCGCCGCCGAGGAATCGCTGACGTCGGTGATCCGCCAGCACGGCCGCGCGCAGCGCGCCCGCCAGGGAGCGCTCGTGGCCATGGAGGTGGATGGCGCGGTGCGAGCCATCGTCGGCGGCATGGACTACGGCGAGAGCCAGTTCAATCGTGCCACTGCGGCGCGGCGTCAGCCGGGCTCATCGTTCAAGCCCTATGTCTACGCGGTCGCGCTGCGGGAAGGCTACACACCGAATTCGGTCGTCTATGACCGCTCACGGTCCTGCGGCAACTGGACTCCGAAAAACTACTCGGGCGGCTGGTCGGGGCGCCGGCTCTCGCTGGCGCATGCGCTGGCGCGTTCGCTCAACACGGTGGCCGCAGAGCTGTCGTTCTCGGTCGGACGCGAGAAGGTCCTCGATCTCGTACAGAAGCTGGGCATCAAGGGCGTGCGCAAGACCTGCTCGATGGCGCTGGGCGATACCGGCATCACGCCGATCGAGCACACGGCCGGCTTCGCCACGTTTGCCAATGGCGGCAAGCTGTCGCTCGCGTACGGCGTAACCGAGATCCACAATTCGAAGGGCGAACTCGTCTATTCGCGCGAGCGTGACGAGAAGCCGGCCCCGCAGATCGTGCCACGCCGTGTCGCCGAGCGGCTCAATACGATGCTGCAACTCGTCGTGACGGAGGGAACCGGACGGCGGGCGCAACTGGATTTCACGTATACCGCCGGCAAGACGGGCACCAGCTCCAGCTATCGCGACGCCTGGTTCGTGGGGTTCAGCGGCAAGTACGTGACGGGCGTCTGGATCGGCAACGACGATTTCCGCCCGATGGGACGGGTGACCGGCGGCAGCCTGCCGGCCATGGCCTGGGCGAGCTTCATGTCCGTGGCGCACAAGAGCATGGATATCGCGCAGATCCCCGGGCTCGGCATCCATCCCCGTCAAGTGGAGGAGCGCCAGCGGATGGCGGCACTGGCCAGAGCGGACCCGTCTCTGGCCGGGCAGGGAAAGCAGAGAACCACCATGTCGACCAAGTCCCGCACGGTGTTGCGTGACATCGCCGGAAGCTTCCGCAAGGCGGGCGGGCTCGGGCCGCTGCCGGCGGCGACCGAGCCGGTCGAGCCGCAGCCAAAAGAGGGCGTGCGCCGGCGCATGACGCCGTCCAGCGTCAAGGCGCCGATCGCGCGCCCCTGATGCCATCGCGCGCCGTAGAGGAGAGACAGGTTTGCGCCTGATTGCCCAGACCGCTCTGGTGCTCGTCCTGGCCGTCGCGCTGGGGCTGGGGTCGGCCATCTACATGATCGATCGCGGCAGCCGCCTGACGACAGAGCAACAAGGACCGTGGCGGAGTTGGGCCAATGCAGGGCGGCCGGAGGCCGACTCCTACACGCGCGGCCATGCCATCCGGGCGGGCTGGCTGATGATGACCTCGCGGCTGGCCAGATACTACGAGGCGCGGACGGACAGCAGCGGCTCCGGATTGCGCACGGATTGCGACTACGTCGTCGAGGGTAGCGATCCCGGCGGCACCTGGTGGAGCCTCGCCGTCTTCGATCGCAAGGGGCACCTGCAGCGCAACGCTGCGGGCCGCTATGCCTTCAACAGCTCCTCCGTAATGCGCGAGCCATCGGGCAATTTCCAGATCACCATCGCGCGTGACGCGCGGCCAGGCAATTGGCTGCCCACGGGGCGGACCGGAGCTTTCCTGCTCCAGTTGACCGTGCTCGATCCCGTCGGCACGGCCTCCGATCGCGCCAAGGCCGGTCGCAAGATCGAGTTGCCGAGAGTGCGAAGGACGACATGCCGATGAAGCGGCGATTCCTGCGCCCCAGTCTCTATTCGCTCGTGGTGGCCCTGCTGCTGGCAGCGCTGGTGCACGTCGCGGCCGTTCTCGGGCTGCCCCACCTCGTGCGCGAAAGTCCTGTGAGGCGGCTGGCCGTGGCTCTCCCGGTCAATGCGATGCAGATCCTGCCCCCTTTGACACCGGACACGCAGCCCCTGCCGTTCCTGTCGCCGGACCTGCGCTACGCCATGTGTCATTACGACCTCTCAAACGGACCCGTCGTGCTGGAGGTATCGCGCGCGACGCCGAGCTGGATCGTGGCGCTGTTTTCCGAGACGGGGGACAATTTCTATGCGGCAACGGCTGCCGGTTTCAGCAAGGGGGGGGTGCGGCTGCTGCTGGTGCGCGCGGGTGAGCGGCTGTCGAATAGCTTCTTCGCCGATACGCGACTGGCGGATCGGGCCGCGCAGGTCACGGTTCCCGCTGCCCGGGGCCTGATCGTGATCGCGGCGCCGATCGAAGGGCAGGCTTTCGATCCGGGGATCGAGGGTGCGATGCAGTCCGCGCGGTGCCAGTCCATCGGCCGGCAGCGTCCGGTCTCCCGGGCGAACCCGGTGGCGCCGCCACTGGTCGGACAAGGCAGGTAGCACACGCCGGCGCGTTGTCGACCACTCGCGGTCGGTTGGGGCGTGCCCTCTCAGTGGACAGCAGCGGAGCGCGCACATTACCCATCGCCCGTTCGGTTGCAAGCGGGGTTCGCATCTCAGGAAAGTCGCGACAGTGAGGCCTGCAAGGCCTCTCGGGCTCTAGTCGACGAGTTCGAGGATGTCACGAGCGACGCAGGGATTTGCAACCGCAGCAGCGCCGTGGTCGTCGTGCCAGCGCTCGATGCGCACGCCCGGAAAAATGACGATTTCCGCGCTCCGTCTCCGGCGCCCGGACTTCTTGGCGGCTGGCGCAGACGTTGCGGGCCCATTGAATTTGAGGATCGTGGCCATGGATATTCCCCGAGGCGATTCCAGTAGAAGCCCGGTGTCCTCCGACGGCCGGGCACGTCCACGCAGACATGGCGACGCAACAGCCACGAGTTGGGCACGGCGGATCTTAACAAGAGGTTAATTTGAGGGTGGTCGGAGGTTGCGGGGGCGCGGCTAGTTGCCCGTCAGCCACTCGTCGAGGAGGTGGCGGCCGTGGCGGTCCTCGACCTCAAGGACCCAGATGTCCCCGTCGAACTCCGCCTGCCGCGAGAGATACGCGTCCGCCTCCGGTTCCGCGACTGCGTCCGGGCCGAGGCAGGGGGACCAGCGGCGGTCGGTCTGCTCGCTGTCGAGGCTCGGCAGCGCCGGGCCGTAGAGGCGGACGTTGCCGTCCAGCAGGTTGACCTTGATGTAGATGGCGCCGGCGACATCGTCGCCGCGGCGGGCCACCGTCACGGGCAGGCCATGACTGCTGCACTTCCAGATATAGGCCTGGATCCAGATGCCGGATCTGAGGCGCATCGGATCTCCTCGTGTTGGACTGGGGACGGCTCGCGCGCCGGCGAGGGGTCGCGCAAAGGCGGTGCGGGATGATGCATCGCCGAGGGGACCAAGGGAATGCCTTGATGTTGCCGGCGAACTACCGATATGCATGGTCTCACGCAAGAGCAGGATGAGGCAAGGGAGGCTGGCGCGCGCGTGGCCCTGGAGCTTGACACGATACAATCGGATTTCGCGGTTCTCGACGAATGGGAGGACCGCTATCGCTATGTCATCGAGCTCGGCCGCATGCTCGAACCGCTGCCGGAAGCAGCGAGGGTCGACGCCAACAAGGTGCGCGGCTGCGCGAGCCAGGTCTGGCTCGTCACGACGATGGACGGTGGAGGCAAGGGGGCTGAGCCGGTGATGCGCTTCACCGGCGACAGCGATGCGCTTATCGTGCGCGGCCTCATCGCCATACTCTTCGCCATCTATCAGGGGCGGACGCCGAGCGAGGCGCTGGCCATCGATCCCGAGGCGATCCTCGCGGGGTTGGGACTGAAGGATCATTTGACGCCGCAACGCTCGAACGGGCTCGCGGCGATGCTGGCGCGGATACAGGCGGATGCGCGCGCCGCGCAGGGCTAGGGCCGCACGTCACCGCTGATTTCCAGCCCTGCGATCCTGGACCGGGGGCTCGAGGACTGCGCCGCCCCGTCGTGTCTGGCAGGGTCGGCTCGGCCCTAGAGACCGGGCCGGTAGTCGCTGGTCGCCCAGTGGCGCAGGCGCCGGGCAATAGGGGCCTCGGCGGTCTCCGGAGCGATATAGCCGTAATGGCGGGCGAGACTTGTCAGGGCGAGCAGCAGGACGACCTTGGCCGAGCGCAGCGGCCAGCCTTCGCTGCGCTCGGCCTGCTCGAGGCCCTTGAGGTGGCAACAGACGTCGATGAGGACGCCGGCAAGCTCGGGCCCGACCGAGGCGAGCGCGCGGCGGACGCGCTCCTGGGCGGCGAGGGCGGCGTCGCTGAACTCCACACCGCGCCCGGCGCTGCCGGCTCGGCCGCTACTGGACATCGGGGTTGCGCTCCAGCTCATGGTGATCCGCGGCGTCATGCTGGCTCGCCAGAAGTCGGCACGCAGGCGCTCCCCGGCGTGGTACTGCGCCTCCGACAGGAGTGGCCGGCCATCCCGGCTCTTGTGCCGGCGCAGCCAGGTGAGCGGGCTCTCGGCAGGGTTCTGCTCGGGTTGCGGGGAGGGGGCCGCGGTCTTCGGCCGGCTGCGCTCGGCATTCCGGCGCGCGACGATGCGCTTCAGCGCCTGGCGTCCCTTGCCGGCAAGCTGCCAACCCGTCTCGCCCGCCACCAGCCAGCCGGCCGCGGTGGCCGCGGCGAACACGCGCGACGGCACTGCTGAAACGGCGGCGTTCAGTCCCTGGCGGGTGTCGATGAGAGCCAACCGGTCGGGCGTTGCGCCGGTGGCTCCTGTGCGCCGCAACGTCATGCCTGGCCGGGCGAGGCGAAGGAGCAGGCGGGCGATATCGTCGGACGGATCCATGCGGCTGACCTCGTCATGCGTGGGCGATGCGTGTCGTCTGATCGGTCCCGGTGCGGGCGCGAACGGCAGCGCGCACCACGCACTCCAGGAACTCCAGGCTGGCGTCGAGCCCGGCATCGTCACGCCGATCCTCGACGATCATGCAGGCGTGCGCCACCGTGGTCCGGTCGCGGCGGAAGAGGCGGCCGACCTCGGTAAGCGTGAGGCCGCCCCCGACGTGTGCAAGATACATCGCCACCTGTCGGGCGAAGGCGACGTCGGCGCGGCCCCGGGTCGGCGCCTGCAGGTCGTCGACCTTGACGGCGAACACCCGCGAGACGGCGTTCTCGATGATCGGGAGGAGCGGATCGAGCAGCGCCGGTGCGAGGGCGATGCAATTGGGAAAGGCAATCGAGCGTGCCTTCGTCCAGGGAAGCGGGCTTGGACGCGTATGTGAGTGAGTGCTCGTAACCGGGTGCTCTGGCATGGTTCTGAATACTGCAACGGGAATTACAAATTTAAGTTGCTGACCATTGTTATACTCGATTGACGGAGAACGGGGATAAGCGGATGCGGTCGCCGCGGAAGTTACCTTAATCGGTGCGGGACCTGAGTGACCGCGGCGAGGGGCGCGGCGGCGAAGAAATCCCCGTACTGGGGCGTCGTGGCAGCCTCCGCGCGAGGAGGTGCCGCATGACCAACACTCCCGCGCCGCGCTCAGAGCGCGCCATGCAACAGCCGCCGCGCGTGGCGGGCTACGACCGCAGGCGCGACCTGCCGCGTCTCATCCCGCTCTGGCCACACGAAATTGCCGACGACACCCCGCAGGGTCGCGCAAGGCTCATCGCGCGGCTGCGGACGGCGCTCAGGGCCGAGCGCCGCCGGGGGCTCGCCGGGGATTGGACCTATGACCTCGCCCGCCATCGCAACCTGCTGCGCGCTTATCGCGTGGAGGTGGCGGCGGCAGGCGGCGGGGATGTCGTGCCGGGCGAGGGACCGTCAACGCCCGCCTCCGCCAGCGGCGGCACGAACGGCGCTCACGTGCCGCAGAAGGTCTGGCGCACGACCTCCTCGGGGCGTGGCGGCTGGGCGAAAAGGCTGTCGGCCGGCACGTCGTCGAAAGGCGTTGCAAGGGCGTCCACGAGGGCGTGGAAGGGGGCGTAGTCGCCACGGCCGACGGCGGCGGCGATGGCCGCCTCGATGAGGTGGTTGCGCGGAATGATGGCCGGATTGGCGCGCGCCATCAGGTTTCGCCGCGCGATAGGGTCGGCGGGCTCCATGGCAAGCCGCAGGCGCCAGCGGGCGAGCCAGGCGTCGAGGGCGTCGCCATCCGTCAAGTGGCTGCGCAATGCGGCCTCGCCCGCAACGTCCTCGGCAGCGGCGCGCAGCCCCCGGAAGGTCAGCGTGAAATCGGCGCGGGCCTCCGTCATGAGCTTCAACAGGTCATGGAGAAGGGCCATGTCGTCCTGCCGCGGCGCGGTGAGACCGAGCTTGGCGGCGAAGACCTCGGCGAATGCCGCCTCGTAGCGGGGCGGAAAGCCGTCGATGGCCGCCTGCGCCTCGGCCAGCGCCGTGTCGGTGTCGGCGGCCAGGAGCGGCAGCAGCGTCTCCGCGAGGCGGGCGAGGTTCCACTGGGCGATGACCGGCTGGTTGGCATAGGCGTAGCGGCCGGTCTGGTCGATGGAGCTGAAAACGGTCGACGGGTGATAGGCGTCCATGAAGGCGCAGGGGCCGTAGTCGATCGTCTCCCCGGCGATGGAGGTGTTGTCGGTATTCATGACGCCGTGGATGAAGCCGATGCCCATCCAGCGGGCGACGAGGGCGGCCTGTCGGCCAATGACGGCATCGAGAAACGCGCGTATGGGGTTGGGCGCGGCGGCGGCCTCGGGATAATGGCGGGCGATGACGTGCTCGGCGAGCAGGCGGATGGCCTCGATGTCCTGGCGGACAGCGAAATACTGGAAGGTGCCGACGCGGATGTGACTGGCGGCGATGCGCGTCAGCACGGCGCCCGGAAGCGCACTCTCGCGCAGCACCTGCTCTCCCGTGGTGACGGCGGCGAGCGAGCGTGTGGTCGGCAGGCCAAGAGCCGCCATGGCCTCGCTGACGATATACTCGCGCAGCACCGGCCCAAGCGCGGCGCGTCCGTCGCCACGTCGCGAGAAGGGTGTGGGGCCGGAGCCCTTGAGCTGGATGTCGCGGCGCCGGCCCGCGCTGTCGATCACCTCGCCGAGCAGAATGGCGCGGCCGTCGCCGAGTTGAGGCGTAAAGCCGCCGAACTGGTGGCCGGCGTAGGCCTGGGCGAGCGGAATGCTCCCCTCTGCGAGGCGATTGCCGGCGAGCACGGCGACGCCCTCGGGGCTCGCCAGCACCGCCGGGTCGAGGCCGAGCTCGCGGGCGAGGCTCTCGTTGAGCCTGACCAAGGCGGGCGCGCGCACCGGCGTCGGCGCGAGGCGCGCGAAGAAGCGCTCCGGCAGCCGCGCATAGCTATTGTCGAAGGCGAAGAACGTCCGGGCCGCGGGCTCGATGGTCATGGCTGATCCTCGCTCGGGGCGCGCCGCGCCGGCCGCCCACTGTCCTCGATATGGCACGCGACCGCTCGAAGGCAAGAGGGGCGGGGCTAGAGGGGACCTGCGACCTCCGCTTCCTCCCGGTCGCGGCGCACGTCGATGATCTGGCGGGCGGCGTCCACCGGCACGCCGACGCCGGTCAGCACGCGTTCGACCAGTTGCAGGCTCGCCTCTGTCGTTTCCGGAACGACGCTGGTGGCGCCGAGTGCGATGAGCCGGCGGGCGTGGCCGGGATCGCGGGCGCGCGCGACGATGGCCAGCGCCGGCCACTGGCGCCGCGCGGCGGCGACGACGCGTTCGGCCGCCTGCGGACTGTCCATGGTCACGACCAGAGCCGCGGCGCGGCCCGCACCGAGCTTTTCCAGCATGTCAGGATGGCTGGCGTCGCCGAAAAACGTGCAGGCGCGCTGCTCGCGGAAGCGCGCGACGAGGCGCATGTCGTTGTCGAGTGCGACGTGGAGGAGCCCATGCCCGTCGAGCACGGAGCCGAGCAGTTGCCCGACGCGGCCGTAGCCCGCGACGATGACGTGCCCGGAAAGATCGCCTGGCAGGCCGGCGTTGAGGGTGTCGCCCGGCGATTCCGCCGTCTCGAGCCGGCTGCCGAGCCGGCGGGCGAGCGTTGCCAGCAGCGGAGTCGCCAGCATGGAAAGGCCCGTGACCACCAGCATGAACTGGCTGGTTCTCGTCGGCAGGATGGCGAGGGAGTGGGCGAGGCCGACGATGAGGAAGGCGAATTCGCCGCCCTGGGCGAGCAGCAGAGCCGACTCGGCCGCCACCGAGCGCGGCTCGCCGAACAGCCGCGTCAGCGCGTAGAGGATGGCGCCCTTGACGAGGACGAGCCCGGCCACGGAGGCGGCGATCCAGAACGGTTCGCGGACGACCTCAGTGATGTCGAGCCCCATGCCGACCGACACGAAGAACAGGCCGAGCAGCAGCCCCTTGAACGGCTCGATGTCGACTTCGATGGCGTGGCGGTACTCCGTCTCGGCGAACAGCAGGCCGGCGAGGAAAGCGCCGAGGGCCATGGAGAGCCCGATCTGGCTGGTGCCGACGGCGGTGCCGATGATGACCAGCAACACGAGGGCCAGCAGCATCTCGCGGCTGGCGGTCTTGCCGACCATGCGGAACAGCGGGCGGATGACGAGGCGGCCAAGCAAAAGGATGGCGGCCACGGCCAAGGCTGCCTGTGTCATGGCCCACAGGAACGCCAGCACCGTCGAGCCGCCCTTCTGCGCGGCAAGTGCCGAGACCAGGAACAGAATGGGCAGCACGGCGAGATCCTGCATGAGCAGGATGGCGAAGCTGACGCGCCCCGTGGATGTGCCGAGGCGGCGGCTTTCCGAGAGGAGCTGCACGACGATGGCGGTGGAGGAGAGCGCGAAGCAGGCACCGAGCACGATCACGGCAGCGAGCGTGTTGTCGAAACAGGCGGCGATGGCGCCGATCACGATGCCGGTGACGACCACCTGTGCGCCGCCGAGGCCGAACACCAGCCGGCGCATGGACCACAGCCGCGGCAGCGACAACTCCAGGCCGATCATGAACAGCAGGAACACGACGCCGAGCTCGGCCAGCGCGCGCACGCCCTCGACATCGCCGATGACGGCGTGGCGCAGCCAGGGCACCATCTCGGTGAAGCGGGCGAGGCCGTAGGGGCCGATGACGAGGCCGACCACGAGGAAGCCGAGCACGGGGCTCACCCTGAGCCGGCTGATGAGCGGCACGACGAGCCCGGCGGCTACCAGGAACACCAGCACCTGCTGCAGCTTCAGCGCCTCGATATGCACGCCGGTCCTCCGCCTCTCGCGATTGCCCATCATGGGGCCGCGGCGGCAAAGGTCAACGCGGCGAAGGCGCTGGGCTGGGGATGGCGCCGGGTCGTGTGACAAGAGGGTTTGCGCCGGGGGCTGAGCGGCTGGCCCCGGCGGCGCGGCTGCGGAGCCTGTCGCGGACGCATGGAGCAAGGGACGCATTGAGCAAGGTACGCATGGAGCCGGAAGAGGCGGGCTGCAAGCGCGGCGGTTTGGTGGTAGGACAGGCGGTCCCTCGCCCTAGCGGAGCCCCGGCGTGCTCACTCCTGCGGTCACCAGCTTCCTGCTCGCGCTCTCGGCGCTGTTCTCGATCGTGAACCCGCTGGGTGGTGCGCTCATCTACAGCCAGGTGACGGCCGACCGCGAGCGGCAGGAGCGCGTGCGGCTGGCATGGCAGGTGGCGTTCTACTCGGCCGTGGTGATGGTGACGGCGCTGCTGCTCGGCGCGCCGCTGCTCGGCTTTTTCGGCATCTCGCTGAGCGCGTTGCGCGTGGCCGGTGGCCTCGTGGTGATCGCGCATGCCTGGGAGCTGCTGGCGATGCCCGAAAACCAGGAGCACCGCAAGCAGCGGCAGGCGGAGAGCACGGAGACGACGGATGCGGCGAGCGACATTGCCTTCTTTCCGCTGACCATGCCGTTCACGACGGGGCCGGGCACGATCTCGGTGGCGATCGCACTCGCTGCGAGCGGGCCGCAGGCGGGCGGGGGCTGGCTGCCATTCTACCTGGGATGTCTGGCCGCGGCGCTGGTCGTGGCGCTGGTTGTTGGCGTGACCTACGCCTCGGCGGACCGCGTGGTGGCGCTGCTCGGCGCGACACGCTCGCGGGTGGTCACGCGGCTCGCGGCGTTCATCCTGCTGTGCGTCGGCGTGCAGATCATGCTGACCGGCCTGCAGGGCGCCTTCGGCATCAAGCCGGCCGCGGGCTGAGGGCAGGCCATGCGCGAGCCGAGCCGGAAATTCTGCGTTGCGCCCATGATGGATTGGACGGACCGCCATTGCCGGGCGTTTCATCGGCAGCTCTCGGTGCGGGCGTTGCTCTATACAGAGATGGTGACGGCGGATGCGGTCATTCACGGCAGGCGTGAGAGGTTGGTCGGCTTTTCCGCGTGCGAGCATCCCGTGGCGCTGCAACTCGGTGGCTCCGAGCCGGAGAGGCTCGCCTTGGCGGCGACGATCGGCGAGGAGTTCGGCTACGACGAGATCAATCTCAATGTCGGTTGTCCCTCGGATCGCGTGCAGTCCGGGCGCTTCGGGGCCTGCCTGATGGCGGAGCCCGCGCTGGTGGCGGAGTGCGTGGCAGCGATGCGCGCGCGTGTCGGCGTGCCCGTGACCGTCAAGTGCCGCATCGGGATTGATGCGCAGGACAGCGAGACGGACTTCCAGAATTTCGTGGACACCGTCGCGGCCGCGGGCTGCCGGACCTTCATCGTGCACGCGCGCAAGGCCTGGCTGCAGGGGCTCTCCCCCAAGGAGAACCGTGAGGTGCCGCCGCTCGATCATGCCCGCGTGCATCGCCTGAAGGCGGCGCGCCCGCACCTTGAGATCGTCATCAACGGCGGGATCGCCACCCTGGACGAGGCCGAGGCGCATCTCGCTCATGTCGACGGTGTCATGCTCGGTCGGGCGGCCTACCAGACCCCCTGGCTGCTCGCCGGTGTGGACCAGCGGATATTCGGCGCTTCGGCTACGCCGCCGAGCCGCGCCGACGCCATGGCGGCCTTCCTGCCCTACGTCGCGGGGGAACTCGCCAAGGGGGCGCGATTGTCCCAGATGACGCGGCACCTTCTCGGCCTCTATCATGGCGCGCCGCGGGCACGGCTGTTCCGGCGGTATCTAGCGGAAAACGCGCCGCGCGCCGGGGCCGGCATCGAAGTGCTTGTCGAGGCGCTTGCCATCGTCGAGCCCGACGATGCGCGGTGGCGTGAGCACGGCGGTCGGGCGGCGGAGGCGATTGGGGCATGGCGGGCGTGATCTCGGGGGACGTGGCGCTGCTCGTCGTGGCGCTGCTGCTCGCTGGCCTTGCCAGCGGTTTCGTGGCGGGTCTGCTCGGCGTCGGCGGCGGTGGCGTCATCGTGCCGGCGCTCTACGAGGTCTTCCGCATCTTCGGCGTCGATGACGGCGTGCGCATGCATCTGACGGTAGGCACAGCGCTGGCCGTCATGGGAGCCACGTCGGTGCGCTCCTGGCGGGCGCATCAGGCGCGCGGCGCGGTCGACGGTGCGGTGTTGCGGCGTCTGGGGCCATCGGTACTGGTCGGCGTGGTCATCGGCGTGCTGGTGGCACGCGCGAGCGGCGGAGACGTGCTCAAGTGGGTGCTGGTCACCTTCAACCTGCTGATGGCGGCCAAGCTGATCTTCGGTCGCCAGCACTGGCGCCTCGGCTCGGACATGCCGCGCGGCCCGGGGGTCGATCTCTACGGCATCGTCGCCGGACTGATCTCGACCATGATGAGCATCGGCGGCGGCATCTTCATCTCGATGATGATGACGCTCTATGGGCGCCCGATCCATCAGGCCGTGGGCACGGCAGCGGCCTTCGGTCCGCTCATCACCATTCCGGCAGCGCTCGGGTTCGCCTGGGCCGGTTGGGGCGTCGCGGGCGTGCCGACCGGCTCGATCGGCTACGTCAGCCTGCTCGGCGCGGCGATCATCGCCCCCGCCAGCGTCCTGGCCGCACCCTGGGGCGTGCGGGTCTCGCACGGCATCGCGCGGCGTACCCTCGAGATTGCCTTTGGCCTGTACATGCTGGTCATCGGGCTGCGATTCCTGGCGAGCCTCGTCCTCTGAGCCGTCTCAAGATGTCTGGTCCAATGGCGCGCCTGCGGATAAACTGGTGCATCACAGATTTCCGGAGACCGCCATGCGCCGCTACCTCCGTCTCGCCCTCGCGATGATCACCGCCGCCTGCCTCGCGGCACCGGCCAGCCGCGCCGAGCCGCAGAAGATCGATACCTCGAAACTGCCCCCGGCACTGGGGGCGGAGGAACCGGCCGTCAAGCCGAAGCGCGGCGACGACGGGCTCTATCATCAGGCCTGGTTCGTGGAATCGTTCCTCAACCTCAAGGAGGACTTCGCCGAGGCGAAGGCGGCCGGCAAGCGCTTCGTGGTCATCTTCGAACAGCGCGGCTGCGTCTACTGCGTCAAGCTGCACACGGACGCCTTCGCCAAGCGCTACGTCAACGACTACATCCGTAAGAACTTCGCCATCGTCCAGCTCAACATGTGGGGCGACCGCGAGGTGACGGACTTCGACGGCACGAAGCTCACCGAGAAGCGCCTGGCGCAGCGCTGGCAGGTGATCTTCACGCCGACCATCATCTTCTTCAAGGACGACGTCACGACGGCGTCGGCCAAGTGGGGGCCACCGCTCGAGGTGGCCCGGCTCAACCAGATCGGCACGGGCACCATCTACGACATGTTCGTGTGGGTGAAGCACAAGATCTACGCGCAGGAGCCCAACTTCCAGCGCTTCCATATCCAGCGCATCGCCGAGCGCCAGGATATGCGCAAGAAGAAATAGGTGCGGGAGGTCGGGGCGCCCGCGAGGACGCCCAGGCCTCAGATCTTCTGATTGTAAGCGCCGACCTCCGGGCACGCCGCCAGACGCGCCTCGATGTCACGGAAGATGGCGATCTTGTTCTCTTCCGAGACC